>NZ_DDHH01000158.1:0-18406 GCF_002338015.1 Rhizobium sp. UBA1881 | reverse complement strand
CCAAACCAAAGAAAGTGCCGGGCGGTCATTCGGGCGCGCAGGGTTAACCTTCACGAAATCGCCGCATTCGCTGGCGAATGCTGAGCAAAACCAAGTGATTGGAACGAGTTGCCGAAATGCGCGTTATCCCGCCATGAGACGACGATGAAGCATCTCTGTGGATTGTGAGGTCTGAAATGAAGAAATTGGCCATTATCGCCGTGGCGTTGATGACATGTCTGGGGAGCATCTCTCCGGCAAGCGCCTTCGACGTGCGTTACCCGCGCGGCAAGGCTGTCGATGGACTGACTGGCCTACCGAATGAGCCCAAGGCGGAGTATCGCGATCGCTGTGGTCCTTACCGCAACTGCTATGGCAACCGGGATCGCTACCGCTACAGCGACCGAGGTCGCGATTACTATCGCCGAGACTATAATCGCTACGACGACCGCTACTATCGCCGTCACAGCGATAATACCGGCGCGATTATCGGTGGATTGGCGGCAGGCGCCATCCTCGGCGGCGTACTCGCATCACAGCCGCGCGTTCGCTCTGGCGACTCGCATGTGGACTATTGCTACAGCCGCTACCGCTCCTATCGCGCGTCCGACAACACCTACCAGCCCAACTCCGGCCCCCGCCGTCAGTGCGTAAGTCCGTGATAACGCCAAGGCTGGCATTGGAATGACGAGAAACCTGATCGCTCCGGAAGGCGGTCAGGCTTTTTATTGCGGGAGGGGACGCCAGTTTCGGTGCGCTATCACGCCTTGACACGACACCGGCCGCGCACTGCAAGCGCGCAAGACATCAACAGATCATTTGTCGGTGAGAAATTTGGAGGCCTCGCCCGGAATTGAACCGGGGTACAAGGATTTGCAGGCTTATGCCCGACTTTGATTTAATTATATATTTTGGATGCGTGTCGCGTCCGTGTTGCGTCAGTTCAAGAGAGCGTTTGCTGCCTCCGCCATCTCGCGCCCGTCGTCTCCCCGCGGGAAGAGATGGCCGTAGATATCCATGGTCATCACTATCGAGGCATGGCCGAGTCGCTCTTGCACCATTTTCACCGGCAGGCCAAGGCCGCCGTCTTCCTTCCGATTGATCAGCCAGCTCGCGTAGAAGTGCCTGAGTGAATGCAAGCCAGTGTACTTGGCCTTCACGATCGGATTGCCCTTCTTGTCGAGCTTGCCCGTCTCGACCACAACACCCGCCCGCACCATCGCCGGCTGGAGACCCTTGGCCACGACGTTCTTATGAGAGCGGGAATCCCCGTCTTGATTGGAAAAGACCAGCGTCGAGTTCTTGCCGTCCTTCAGCTTCAATTCCTTCAGGGCGTTCACCACCAACGGTGGGATAGGGATAGTCCTGTTACCGGCCTCTGATTTCGGCGGGCCCATCTCCCTGAATTGATCGACACGCTGGCGGACGGCGATCTCGCCTCGCTTGAAATCCACATCCTGCCACCGCAATCCGCGAAGCTCCGACGAACGCAGGCCGGTGAAAATCACCGTTAGGAGCAGCGGCCGCCAGTTTCCCGCCAGGGCGTTCACCAGCGCTTTGATCTCTTCGCGGGTTGGAATGTCTACGCCAACCTCTAAACGGCCTCTCTGGCGCTTCTCCTGCCGCCTGTCGCGGCCTTTCCTGCTACCCTTGATGTCACGCACCGGGTTGCGCATCGCGAGGCCGCGCTCGCCAGCGTCCGCAAGGATCGATCCGAGCGACGTGATGACTTTCTTCGTCATCGCTGCAGATCGGCCTTCAGTGCGCAGCCGATCCTCAAACTCACGAACGGCCGGCACGCTCATCTTCGACAGAAGAGTCGAGCCGATGAGTGGAACGATGTGGTTGTTGAGGTGGCTCCTGCGTTGGTTTAGCGAGGATCGCTCCAGCCCGGCATGTTCGCCGGATGCAATCCATAGCGCGCCTGCCTTCTCCACCGTCACGCTCGCGCTGTCGGCCACGTGGGTGCCTTCGCGGACCTCGACGGTTGCTGTTGCCGCGAACTGGTCGGCTTCCTTCTTTTTCGTGAAGGTCTTCAGCCGGCGCTTGCCGGTGGTATCAACGTAGTCGACCACCCAGGCAGATTTCTCCACCCCCTTGGGTGTCACCCACTCTCGTTTTCTGACACTCATCGTGTCCCTTTCTCTCCAGCAAATTGCAAGATCGAGGGCGCAAATCACCCTCAACTAAATATTTTTCTCAATACGAATCGTATTTCAAAGAAAATTCGCATGACTAAGCAGGGAGTTAGCCGCCTTAATACGGGGCGTTTTGAAATTTTAGTTGTTGAAACAAGCGGATAACGCGCCTTTCTTGCCTCACGTTGGAAGTAACAAGAAAGGACGAAAGTTATGGAAAAGACTGAAACCGACGCTCTTGATCTGATCTGGGGAGTTCGCGCGATCTCGAAGGTGATCCACCGAAGCGAACGGCAGACCTATCACCTGTGCTCGACTGGAGCGATCCCTGTCTCGAAAGTCGGGAACGGCTACGTTGCGGTCAAAGGAAAGCTCGTGAAGTTTTTCCTGGAGGGTGCGCAGTGAGAGATCAATCCGCCTCGATCGCGAAATTCATCATGCACGCCGAGCAGCTTGACGATCAGCGTCTGCTGATATTCGACATCGCTAAAGTCTTCCACAACGCCTCTGGCGAAGAGATCAAACGGGGGATGCTGATCGCTCTCGAGATCTACGAAGCAACGGAGGTCGCAAACCATGTCGACTGAAAAAGAAAAGACCGGAGAGGGTTGCCGCCCTTTCCGGTCTGGATCTGATCATCAAATCTCCCAATCTGATACGAAAAAGATAACGCGCAACGGCTGGTTTCGCAAGGGCTATCGTTCGCGATATTGGCTAAAAATCACGGCCGGGCAGAGGTTTAACGAGATCGCTCGCCTTGTGACGTATCGCCAGCGCTTCGGTCTCGCCATGGGCGACGCAACAGCTTGGGCCGTGGTCCTGGCCAACTTGATCGAGTGCCTTGGCACCACGGCAGATGTCCAGACCGTTGGCGAACTTTGCCGTCGCATCGGCCTGCCGTCTCTCGATCCCGACGTCGTGGCACCTGTATGCAAGCCGGCCGAGGGAAAGCTCCTCAGCCAAGCATATGTAGGGGCGCTTCTGGAAGTGACTGCCTTAGAGCGGCAGGATTGCGGGCTGCTCAGAATTGAGGCCTGCGACGAGCCAGCGGCAGACCGTCGGCGCCGTCTGGATCGGGAGCGCAAGCGTCGTGTCCGCCGCACTATAGAAGGGAATAAGATACGTGAAGCGGACAGACGGCAAGTAACGGCTTCGCCGCGCCTTCGGCGTCTTCGATCTTCGATCTCAGCTTGCCTCCCTTCATCGCTGGAGCCGCACCCTTTCTTTGAATCCCTATCGGGAAAAAAAGATCAGGGACGCACAGCGACAGGCGTGGCCGAACATCGTTCGGACATATGCGCAGCATGGCCGCAGGCCCAACAGCCGAACCACAATCAGGAGCAAGACCGATGCACGCCTTATCAGCAAGGTACGAAGTCCAGCGCTGGCGGGCCGGCGCAACCGTCTGGCGCTTCGAAGTCCTTAGACACGGCGTCGCCGTCAAAGAGGTCAAGACCCACGATTTCACAGTTGCGCAAAATCTATTCCGATACCTCGCCGCGGCCGATATCGACTGCTGGGCAATCAAGCGTGGAGAAACTCAATGAGCAAGCCACTGTCAGCTCGCGCCTTCGACGCTATGGTCGCGCCCCCTCCGGCCAGCACCCTCGCGATCGAGAGCCTATGGGGCTGCAAAGCGATCGCGCGGTTCATGGGCTTGTCGGAGGACACCATCCACCGGCTGGAGAAGAGAGACCCTACGTTTCCGGTCCGGCGACGCGGCGGCCGGATGTTCGTAACGAAGAGCGAGCTGGTTATCTGGCTTCAGCCTCGACGTGATGAACTTGCCGCATCTATCTGAATCGAGCGGACTTCTGCGGTTTCTTGCTCAATAGGCGAATCATGCCCGGATCCAGATTATCCGGGCATGAGATTTTGGCCACGCAAATCATCGCTCGAGCAGAAGAGCCTTTCGAACCCGACCGACGAAGAGTACGCGCTCTTCACTGGGGGCGCGCCGGGCCTATCCGTTTCATTGGCGACCGCCCTCACGGTTCCCGCCGTCCAGTCCTGCATCAGGCTCATCGCCGAAGCCGCTGCCTCGCTTGATATCCGCGTGGAAAAGAAGAACGGCGCCAAATGGGAAGTCGACGACAATCACCCTGTCGCCGAGCTGCTGGCCGACCAGCCAAACGAGTGGTCCTCCACCTTCGAACTTATCCGAGATCTTGTTGCCACGGCGTTGACCACCGACAAGGGCGGGCTGGCCTGGATCAATCGCGTCAACGGCGAGGTTCGGGAGATTGTCCGATACGAGCCCGCTTATTATCAGATCGATTATTCAGCGGACGGCCGCCTCGAGCCATCGTTCCGCATCAACAACCGGCCAACGCCTGGCGAGGACGTCATCCATGTCCGATCGCCGTTCTCGCGTTCCCCACTGTCTCTCGCCAGCGACGCTATCGGCGCTGCGAAGTCGATGGAACGACATGCTGGCAATCTGTTCAAAAACGGCGCGAGACCTGGCGGCGTCATCGAGACCGAAAAGACGATTGGCGACGAGGGTGTCAAGCGCATGATCGCCAGCTGGCGGAAGGCCCACGATGGCGCCGACAATGCTGGTAAGACCGCTCTTCTCTGGGATGGCGCGAAGTTCAACGCCATGACGATGAACAGCACCGACGCGCAGTTCCTCGAAAACCGCAAGTACCAGAGTCTTGAGATTTGCCGCGCCTTCCGCGTGCCGCCGTCCATGATCTACGAGCTCGATCGCGCGACCTGGAGCAATGGCGAACAACAGGGCAAGGAGTTCCTGACATACAGCCTGGAGCCCTGGCTTGCTTTGCTTGAAGCCACCATGAGGCGATCGCTCTTCTCCGCTGAAGAGCGCCGTACGTATCGCGTGAAGATCGATCGTGATGACCTCACGCGCGCCGATCTCGCCACACGCGCGGCAGCGATGAGCAGCCTGCGAGCCGCCAACTTCCTGTCGCCGAACGAAGGCCGGGAGTGGATCGATCTGCCGCCATATGCCGGCGGGGACGATCGCACCAATCCGCATATCACGCCGGCCGCCGCTGCGCCAAAGCCGGAGGCGACACCATGAACCTCGAGGCGATCCTCTACAACGTCGCTGATCAGGATCGCGGCGCCGAGTTGACTGTCATAGATCCGTTCACCGGCGCCTCGACAGGCATCGTCTTCCGCGTTGTCGGTCCGGACAGCCTCGCTGCCCAGCGCTCGCGCCTGCAGCTCCAGGACGAGCTTGCTGAAGCGGCCGACCGTGACGGCCGTGTGCCAGCCGCGGCGCGCGAGAGCCTCGTCATCGACAGCCTTGCCCGCCTTGTCCTCGATCTGGTCGCTGACGAAGCCCCAGGCCGCCGGCTTGCCGTGTCGCACGCCAACCTCGTGCGGTTGCTGCGCGTGCCATGGGTCCGCGCCCAGGTCGACGAATTCGCCGCCAACCGCCTCAACTTCAAGCCGGGGGAGCAGCCGTGAGCGAGCATCTGGCCTGGTTTGTCTTCGGCGCCCTCGTGGCCTTGTTTTTCACCCGTGTTTTCCGCCGGAGGAACTGATGGAACGCGTCTATTTCGAAACGAAGATCGCGGCCACCGACACGGGGGAAATCTCGGGCCTCGCATGGCCGTTTGGCTCTCCGGACCGCGTCGGTGACATCATTGAGCCGGGCAGCTTTAAAGGCGTATCGCTCCCGCTGCCGATGTTGTTCGGACACGATTTGAATGACCCCATCGGCACGTGGTCCGTAGCTTCAGAAGACGCCGCCGGCCTCCAAGTCAAGGGCACGTTGCTAATCAACGATGTGGCACGCGCTCGTGAGGTCCACTCCCTCGTGAAGAGCGGAGCCGTCAAGGGCTTGTCCGTCGGCTTCGTCACCAGAAAATCGGTTTCCCGCAAAGGCGGCGGCCGCACCATCTCCGCTCTGGAGCTTTTTGAAATCAGCCTTGTAACGATCGGGATGCACCCGGGCGCCAAGGTCACGTCAGCGAAATCCGCCGTTCATGCCATCGCGATGGCTGAAGCGATCAACCGCGCCGCCGCGCGCATGAAAGGGTAAAACTATGCAGCATGTTATGAAGCAGGCCCTGCTTGCCTCCACGCTCGTCCGCAAGGGCGATGAGGCAGACGATCCGAGCACCATCGTCACGAAGGCGCTGGACGATCTCACCAAGTCCGTTGACGACCGTATCAAGGCCATCGAAGCCAAGGGCCTGGAATCCAAGCTCGACGAGCGCCTGAAGGCACTTGAGACCAAAGCCAATCGCCCCGGCGGTTCCGACAAGACGGAAGACGAGGCCATTGCGCTGGAGAAGAAGGCGTTCGGCACTTATCTCCGCTTCGGTAATCAGGCACCAGCCGAGGAGCTCAAGACCCTTCAGGTGTCGAGCGATACTCAGGGAGGTTACCTCGCACCGCGCGAAGTCTCGACCGAGATGATCAAGGATCTCGTGCTCGTGTCGCCGATCCGCAGCGTCGCCAGCGTCCGCTCCACGGGCTCACCGTCCGTTGTCTATCCAAAGCGCACCGGGATCACTTCCGCGAAGTGGAAGGGCGAGCTGCAGGCGCAGGAAGGTTCGGAGCCGAGCTTTGGCCAAGCTGAAATCGTTGTTCGCGAGCTGAATACCTACGTCGATATCAGCAATCAACTGCTCGCCGACTCAGCCGGCCAGGCAGAGACGGAAGTCCGCCTCGCGCTCTCTGACGATTTCGGTCAGAAGGAAGGCAGGGCTTTCGTTACCGGCAACGGCACGCTGGAGCCTGAAGGCATCATGACGAATGGCGACATCACCGCCATTCCAAACACGAATGCTGGCACCCTCGTGCCGGACGCGCTGGTTGCTCTTATGTACTCCCTGCCGGCGGCATATCGCAGCCAGGCAACGTGGGGCATGAACGGCACCACGCTCGGCAAGCTCCGCCTCTTGAAGGACGGTCAGAACAACTACCTCTGGCAACCGTCGTTCCAGGCTGGTCAGCCGGAGACGATCCTTGGCCGCCCGGTGATCGAGCTGCCGGATATGCCAGACATCGCCAATGGTCAGTTCCCAATCATCTTCGGTGACTTCTCCGGCTATCGCATCGTCGATCGCATCGATTTGAGCGTCCTCGTCAACCCGTATCTGCTCGCAACGAACGGCATCACCCGCATCCATGCAACGCGTCGCGTTGGTGCTGGCGTCATCCAGGCCGCGAAGTTCCGCAAGCTGAAGATGTCGGCCTCCTAAGCCGCCTCTAACCTCACAAGGAGCATTCCAATGCGCGATATCGTTCATAATCTTGGATTGGCAGTTGCCTTTCCTCCGGCTCTCTACACTGCCGACAACGTGCCCGGCGTCATCGACCTCTATGGTTTCAATCAGGCGATGATTGCGATCCAGGTCGCAACGGGCGGCATCACCTTCACGGCGACGAACAAGATCGAGTTCGTCCTGACTCACTCCGATGACGGCGTGACGTTCGATCCGGTGACGGATGCTGATGTGCAGGGTGTCTCCGGCATTTCCGGCGGCATTATCCAGGCACTGAAGGCCGCTCACCCCGACCCCAAGGTCTACAAGGTCGGCTATGTCGGCAACCGTCGTTACCTCAAGCTGCTCGCCGACTTCTCGGGCACGCACGGCACTGGCACCGGCCTTTCGGCCACGGTGATCAAGGGCCAGGCTGCGCAGCGTCCAGTAGCCTAAAGGGGGCAATTTCTGACGGCCCAGCGGCTGGCCGGAAAACGAAAAGTCGCCTGCCGCCCCCGAATGTTCTTCACGGTTCAAGGCGACGAAGCCGCAAATAGAGGATTTCGCAATGGTCGACAAAGTCAAAGTAAAACGAGCCGCCGGAACCCCGAACGAGCGCGAGATCGAGGTTAGCGTCGGTGAATTTGCCCGGAGCACCGTAGCTGATCCCGAGTGGATTCCGGCGGCTACGTTGACCCTGACACGAAAGCACCAGGGCCGCGCGCTCATCTTCAGCGGACCGTGTGTCGTCACGGTCCCGTCCGGCCTGCCTGAGGGCTTTTCATGCGGTCTTATGCAGGCAGGCGCCGGCGTAGTGACATTGGCTCCAGGCGCGGGCGTTACGCTCAATTCGATGGGCGGAGCGCTCACCACCGCGGGGCAATGGGCAATCGTCGGTCTCAGCGCCTTGGCGCCTGAGATGTACATCGCCTACGGCTCTCTGGTGGCCTGATGCCGACCCGCGCGCCTCGCATCTGTCAGTGCGGCAAGGTTGTCCCTTCCGGGACACGTTGCTCCTGCCAGGAGGCGGCGGCGCGGGAACGAAAGGCACGCTTCGACAACACACGGCCGTCAGCCGCGGAGCGGGGCTACAACGCCGAATGGCGCAAGGAGAGAAAGATCTTCCTCTCGCTTTTCAGCAAGTGCGCTCGATGCGCCCAGCCGGCCACCCTTGTCGATCATCGCATTCCCCATAGAGGCGATCAGCGTCTCTTCTGGGATCGGAAGAACTGGCAGTCGCTTTGCAGCCATTGCCACAACTCGCACAAACAGGCCGCCGAGCGGCGTAGCTAAGGATCAAGACCATGACAATCTATTCCACCGCCAACAGCAAGGTCTTCATCGGCACCGCTTTGCCGCCGAAGAACGCCGACTTCGTTGCAGCGGACTTCACCTCGATCACCTGGACCGAGATCGCCAACCTGGAGAGCATTGGCAGCTTTGGCGATACCTCTTCCGAAATCACCTTCGACGATATCGGCAAGGGTCGCACGCAGAAGCTCAAAGGCACCCGCAATGCCGGCAACATGGATCTCGTTATGGGCATCGACTACCAGGATGCCGGCCAGATCGCCGTGCTGGCAGCGGAGAAGACTCCCAACGACTACGCCTTCAAGATCGAGTTCAACGACAAGCCGGCCACTGGCGCCAGCCCGAAGAACTCCCAGCGTCTGTTCATCGGCAAGGTCATGTCCGCCGGTGAAGCGCTCGACAACGCCAATTCGGTGATGAAGCTGACTGCCTCGATCGGCATCAACAGCAACATCGTCAAGGTAGCAGCGAGCGCCACCTGATGATCGAGCGTCACCGCCTCATGGAACTGTTGGACTATGACCCTGACACCGGTGTCTTCCGGTGGAGGGTCTCGCCATCGCAGAACGTGAAGGCGGGCGCTGTCGCTGGCTGTCATCATTCGAATGGACGTTCCATCAGGATCGAGGGCCAGCTCTACTACGCGAAGCATCTGGCCTGGCTTTACGTCCATGGTGTCTGGCCACCCAAGGAGATCAGATACCTTGATGGTGACATCACCAACGACGCGATAGCCAACCTCGCTGGATCAGACAGTGTCCAGCGTGTGAGGCGTCAGCCAATGCGCAAGGATAACCAGAGCGGAGCGAGGGGAGTGTACCAGAAGGGAACTCGCCACGTCGCGCTCATCAGGCGCCAAGGCAAGACCGTCCACCAGAGCAGTCATGCCACGCGTGATGAAGCGATCGAAGCGCACCGTCTGGCCCTCGCGGCCATCGATGCACCGGGGGGTGGTCTCCAACTTTAGACCCCTCAAGGAGACCGGCGCGTGGTCCCTTCTGCGAAAATCTCTCAAATTGGCTCTCATTTTTAACGGCCAAAAACAGGTGAAACCATGATCGTCACGACCGCCGAACTGAAGGAACAGCTCAACATTTCCGACGATTTGGGCACGGATGACGACGCCTTGATCGGTCGGACGATCGCGGCCGCGCAGGGTCTCATCGAACGGCAGCTCGGCTTTGCGATCGAGACGACCTATCCGGACGTAGTCCCGCCGCCGCTTCAACAGGCCGTCTGCCTGCTGGCTTGCCACTGGTACGAGAACCGAGAGGGCACTCTGATCGGCGTTACGGGGCAGGAAATCCCTTTTGGCGTCCGCGATATCGTCGCTGAATATAGGGAGTACAGCTTCGATGGCTGACGATGGCGGACTGTCCCGGTTCCAGCAGCGCATGCGCGCCATCCCGATCGCAGTGCGCGAGGCTGTAGACCCGGCGCTGCGCGAGGCCGGGCACGAGCTGGCGGACACGATGGAGCGGCTAGCGCCGGAGGACACTGGCGATCTTCAGGATTCGATCGCGGTCACCACGCCGGGAAGAGCAACGCCTGCGTACTCGCAGCCTGGAGGTTCACGCGTTGCCGGACCGCTTGAGGTGCTGGTCACCGTCGGCGATGAGGCGGTCCGTTATGCGCATCTGGTGGAGTACGGGACCACCAAGACGCCAGCGCAGCCGTATTTCTGGCCAGCCGTCCGGCTGGAGCGCAAGCGTCTGCAGAACAAGATCAAGCGCGCCATCTCGAAGGCCGTGAGAAAGAACTGGGGTGGTGGAAAATGAGTGCTGAAATCGCCCTCCAGAAGGCCATCCGTAACAGGCTCGCCACCTCGACAGTGGTGACCGGATACGTTCCCGCCGCCTCGATCCTCGATCGAAACGAGCGTCCGGTGCCTGATCCGTCCATCATCGTCGGCGAGGCGACGGCGCAAGACGATGGCGACGCGATCGCCCGCAACCGTGTCAGGATCTCCGCCGATCTCCATGTGTGGAAGCGAGAGCCCTCGACGGCCGGCGTGAAGGCTATCGCTGGAGCTATCCGGACCGCGATCCATGCCGCTCGCCTGCCGCTTGAAGCCGGTTTTCATTGCGTCGATGCCCGCATTTCGTTCGCTCGCTTCGTCCGAGACCCCGACGGGGAAACATCCCACGCCATCGTGACGATCGAATCTCTGGTGGAGGAGCTGTAATGCGCGCCGGGAAACTTGACCGCCTTATCAAAATTGAGAGCTTCGACCCTAACGGCGTCGACGATTTCGGCACGCCGACGGCCACCTATATTCCGCTGGCCACGCTCCGCGCCCAAGTCGTCCAGGCGAGCACCGAAGAATTCATCCGCAACGGCGCCGAGGACGAGACCGTCATCATCTTCCGCACGCGGTGGCTCGCTGGTGTCACCACCGCCGATCGTGTCGTTTACGAGGGCGGATACTTCAATCTGAAAGAGGTGAAGGAGCTCGGCCGCCGCAATGGACTCGAGCTTCGCGCCGTGGAGACGAAATGAAGGGCAGAAAAGCCGATCTGAAGGCCATCGAGGGCGGGCTCTCCGGCGTTCCAAAGCGCCCGGATGAGGTGCCGGAGACCATGGGCCCCGAGTGGGATCTCGTTGCCGCTGATATGGTGGAGCGGAAGATCCTCACTGCGGCTATGTCCGGCATCCTAATCACCTACATGATTGCCCTCTGGACCGTGCGCGAGTGCCAAAAATCGATCCAGGAGCACGGCCTTCTCGTCGAGACCGCGCACAAGATGAAAAAGCCGAACCCGGCGAGCGGTATGATGGCCAAGGCCATGGAGACGGTCGCTCGCATGTCGGCCGAGCTCGGTCTCACGCCGGCCGCTCGGTCGAAGCAGGGTTTCGGCGGCGGCGAAAAGCCGAAAGACAGCGGGGCGCCCGATGGCCTCGATCTCTAGAACCACGCGCCCGGAATGGGTATTCGACGACAGCGAGATCGATGATCCGTTCGGCTATGGCGAGCGCGCGGTCGACTTCCTGAAGCGCCTCAAACACCCGAAGAGCGAGAGCGGCAACTTCGAACTGCCGAAGTTCTGGGAGCGGATTGTTCGTCGCATCTATGGGCCATGTTTCCCGAACAGGCGGCGCCAGGTGCGGACAGTGTTTGTCCTCCTGCCGCGCGGCGCGCGCAAGACGACGATGGGCGCCGGCCTCGCGTTGCTCCACACTGTCGGCTGGGAGAAGGTCAATTCCGGCCAGGCCATGGTGGCGGCATCGGCAGAGGAAGACGCTGTCATCGCCTACGATGAGGCCGTCGGCATCGTTGATCAGACTGAGTGGCTTCAGGATAAGATGAAGGCGACAGAGTCGCTGTTCATCCTCGAGCACAAGAAATCCAAGGCCAAGTTCCGCGCGCTCGCGTCTGGAGGCAAGGGCAAGCTCGGCAAGACTCCTCATTTCGTCCTTGCCGACGAGTTGATCAACTGGGAGGGCGAGAACGCCCGTAAGATGTGGTCGGCCATCCGCACCGGCCTCAACAAGGTTCCCGGTACGCTGCTGGTCATCATCACGCAGGCTGGCCGAGGGCAGGAAAACCTCGCGTTCGACCTCCTGCAATATGCCCGCCGCGTGCAATCCGGCGAGATTGAGGATCCTGGCTTCCTCCCCGTGTTGTTCGAGACAGACCCGGAAGACGATTGGCAGGACGAAAGCCTCTGGCATTTCGTCAACCCAGGCCTCGCCGAAGGCTATCCTGATATCGAGGGACTTCGACAGATGGCCCACGAGGCAAAGGAGCGCCCGAGGGAACGGGACAATTTCCGCCAGTTCCATTTGAATTGCTGGCTCGACTACAGCGCCTCGCCCTTTATCGCCATGCCGATCTATGACGAGGGCAAAGGCCCGGTCGACCTGGAAGAGAAGGAACGCACCCAGGAGTCCTGCTATCTTGGCGTCGATCTTTCCAGCAATTCCGACCTGACGGCCGTCGTGGCATGCTGGGGCGACCGTGAGCGAGGGTACGAGGCGCATCCGTTCTTCTTCCTGCCAGAGGATAACATCGGCCGGAAGGCAGAGCAGGACGGTGTGGATTACCGCCTATGGCACGAGCAAGGGCTCATCACGCTGACGCCTGGGAACGTGATCGACTTCCGCGCGGTCGAAGATCACATTCGCGAGCTATGCGCACGGTTCCGTGTCGTCGAGATCGCTTTCGACCCGCACCTCGCTCGCAACACCATGAACAATCTGATCGAGGATGGCCTCCCAGCGGTCGAGATGCGCCAGGGATGGATCACCATGGCTCCGGCGGTCGCCGAGCTTGAGCGGGCCATCCTTGGCCGCGCATTCCGACATGGCGGCCATCCTGTCCTCCGGTGGCACTTCGACAATATCGCCACCGTTGTCGACAAGGCCGGGAACAAGTCCTTCCACAAGGGAAAGTCGAAGGACCGTATCGACGGCGCCGTTGCGACTGCCATGGCGGTTGCACGCTGCGCAGCGGGCGATTCCGGCCTTTCCAGCTACGACACCTTCACAGGTGACATCGACGAATGGAGTTACGCCTGATGGGTGCTACCGATGAAGAACGCCTCGTAGTCGCGCTCGAAGCGCGGATTAACGAATTCGAGAAGAGGTTCAAACAGGCCGAGAAGACCGGCACCGGTGTTTTCCAGAACCTCCGCCGCGGCTCGAAATCTGCCGCGCAGGGGATGGAAGCCGATATCATACGGTCCACGAGCCGCATCAACCAGGCTCTCGCAGCCACGTCCACGAAGATCGGGGCTTTCAGCAAGGCTGCGATCGGCGGCCTTGTCGGCGGGATAGCGGGTGGCGTTGTTGGCGGCGGCATCGCTGGCATCGTCTCCAATTTCCAAGATCTTGCAAAGAGCGTCGCCGAAGTGGGCGATCAGGCCCGTATCGCCGGCGTATCCGCGAAGTCGTTTCAGGAGCTGAAGTTCGCGGCCGATCAGGTGCGTATCCCCGTCGATGCCCTCCAGGACGGCCTGAAGGAACTGTCGTTGCGCACCGACGAGTTCATCGCGTCGAGTGGGAAATCCGGTTCTGCAGCAGAGTCCTTCAAGCGTCTTGGCTATACGGTCGGCGAGCTGAAACAGAAGATCAAGGCGCCGTCGGACTTGCTCGTCGAGCTGGTCGGCCGCGTTCAGCAGTTGGACAAGGCAGCACAGACGCGCATCTTCGACGAGCTTTTCGGCGGCCAGGGTGGCGAGGAGTTCGTCAAGTTCCTGACCGACGGCGAGAAGGGCCTGCGCGCCAACATCAAGGCGGCCAACGATCTCGGCGTCGTCATTGACGATCAGATGATCAAGAAGGCGGCCGAGGTCGATCGCCAATTCAGCGTCATCGCGACCAGAGTCGGTGTGGACCTCAAAAAGGCTATCATCTCGGCGGCCGAGGCCATGGACGGCTTCATGACGCAATACGCGCAGTGGAAGGCGGGCGTGGATGCCGGCAACGCTGGCGCCACCATGGGCGGCTTGATCGGCACCAAGACCCCGATCGGACCTAACCAGCCTCCCACCAACACGACCACGCCGACGATGGGGCGCCTGCCGTCCGGAAAAGACATCCTGCGCGGCAAGCTACTCCAGCAGCGCATCGATCAGGCCTTTGAAGAGCAGTCGTCCACCTACAAGCCTGCAGCAGCAGCCAAAGCGGCCGCCACGCGCTCCGACGATCTGCAGCGCGACATCGAGCGACTGCGCGAGCATACGGAGGCCCTGAAGGCGGAGACGGCCGCGCAGGCTGGCCTCAATCCCCTCATTGACGACTACGGCTTCGCGGTCGCCAAGGCCGCCGCCCAGCAGGATCTCATGAACGCGGCCAAATCGGCAGGCAAGACAGTGACGCCAGAACTGGCGGCCGAGATCGACAAGTTGAGCGAAGCATATGCCAACGCCACCGTTGCCAGCGCGCAGCTCGCCGAGTCCCAAGACAAGATCCGCCAGCGTGCCGAAGATCTGGCCAACCTGCAGAAGGATATCGCCTTCGATCTCATCGATGGCTTCACGAGCGGGGCAGACGCGGCGGACCTGTTCGCGAACTCGCTCAAAAAGATCAGCACCTATCTGCTGAATGATGTCCTCGACAGCATCTTCACCGTGAAGAACGCGGCGTCCGGCGGCGGAGGTTTCCTGAGCGGTCTTTTTGGCATGTTCTCTGGAGGCAAGAGCGGCGGCTTCAATCTGGGATCCGGCTCGACCGCCTTCACGGGCTCGCTTCCCGGATATGCCAAGGGCGGCGTTGCGAACAGCCCCTCGATCTTCGCTGAAGCCGGTCCAGAGGCCGCCGTGCCGCTTCCCGATGGCCGTCGCATCCCGGTGGACCTTGGCACCAGTGCGCCCTCCCAGGCCACCCAGGACGTGAATTTCAACATGACGCTCGTGGTGCAAGGCACCGGCACCGCCGAGATCCTGGAGCAGGCTCGACAGGGCGCCGCCGAGCAGATGAGCCAAGCACTGAGGGCTTACGACAAGGCCATGCCGGACCGTGTCAGCCAGATCAGAAGGGAGCCGAGACGCCGATGAGCATCACCTATCCTTACCCCGTTGCCGATTTCGCGGATCTCCTCCAGATCGAGAGTGTCGTCTGGGACATCAAGCGCAACGATGAGCTTTCAGGGACTGGCGACGGCCGTGTCTTCCAGGCCGAGCTCGCGCCCCCGCTGTGGGTCGGCACGGTGGTCTTGAATGAGGGCTATCACGACACGCTGAAGCAGGTGGCGGCCAAGATCCGCAAGCTCCATGGATCGCAGGAGGCGCTCTTCCTTTACGATCCTACCTCGAAATATCCGCAGTTCGATCCTACCGGCGAGATACTTGGCGCGGCCAATGTCCAGGTGGTGGACGTCGGCAGCAACCGTGACACGATCCGGTTCAAGGGTCTGCCTGTCGGCTATCGCTTCACGACGGGCGATAAGCTCCAGATCGCCTATGGATCGTCGCCAACGCGCCACGCCTTCATCGAGATCTCGGAGGACGCCATCGCAGCCTCCGACGGGACCACGGATTATGTCGCTGTCTTCCCGCACGTCCCGCCGGGCGTCGTCACCAACCTTTCCGTTGTTTTGAAAAAGCCCGCCTGCCGTTGCATCATGGTTCCGGGCTCGCACAATCCCGGCACGGCGAGCGGCCTCACCACAAAGGGCGCGGGGTTCCGCGTTGTGCAGAAGAAATGACCGGGGAGCGTCTGAAGCAACTGCTGACAGACGAGCTTCGGCGCAACCTTCTCCAGGGTGGCCGCCCTCGCGTGCCGGCCGGTGGCGATCTGCTCTGGCGCTGGTTCGTCGATCTCAGCCGGGCCCGCACCTATCACGCCGGCGGCCCGAACCCGATCAGCTTTGCCGAGGTCCGGGCCTACGCCGAGCTTTATCGGTGGCCGATGGGACCGCACCATATCGACGTGCTGTTTGCTCTCGATCGCGTCTACCTCGACGTCAGCTATGAGCAAGCGCAGGTGACTCGAGACGGCAAGACGGCCGACGGGGTGAAGGTGCTGCCGCCTCGATCGCAGCACAATGTCACGCCTGGTATGTTCGACGCGATGTTTGGGTGAAACATGGGAAAACGGAAATCCGGCGGCCTGGCCGGTTGGACCGAGTACAGATACGGGTCCACAAAAAAGCCGACCGTTGCTACGATCTATAATGCTCGCCGTTCGAGTGAGATAATCAACCAGCTACTAGACATCGTCGCTGATTGGCGTCTCACGCCGTTTGAGAACGAAGGCCCATGTCGAGCTTCCATCAGAACTGGTTTGGTCCTGGAGGGGCATCGCTGGATGGTTGCTGACCATCAGGCCGCAGTACTACTTGCGGAGACGTTCAAACGCGGTGGGCACGCGCGTCCTTCATGGCAGGAAGGCCAGCGATACCACGCAAATGGCACTGAATACTGCGTAGGCTGTTCCCTGCCGCTCGACGATGATGCTGCTGTAAGAGGGCAGCGCTTTTGCAGCCCTAACTGTGCCAAGCGTTTTCTTGACCAACGAGAAATCAGGGATCGCAAGCACGATGACGGGATCTCCCTGAAGGCACAGTACCTAATTGCGAAGCGGAAGAAGCCTTCGAGGTCTTGCGTCCATTGTGCCAAAGAGTTTCACCCGACAAACACTCATGGTCAGGAGTGCTGCTCATATCAGTGCGCCGCCGTGTATCGGTATAAGAAGAACGCTATGGAAATGCCTATCCGGCAGTGCGAAGCGTGCGGGGCAGACTATCAGCCGAACACCCCGAAGGCCCGCTACTGCTCGAAGAAGTGCGGCGTGGCTTTTCGAGATCGGCGTTACCGCGCCCAACGTCGCGAGGCTCGGAACAACGTGATCTACCTCACGCCCCAAATCTTCGACGGGTGGTTTCGAGAGGCCGCATAGCCGATCCGATTTGACCTGCGAAGAAAAACAACCTTCTATAGACAGATGGTCACATTTACCCTCGATACAAACTGTCTTATCGACGTCGCTCACGATCGTCCGTCCGCTGTCCACGTTCGAACACTGGCCGATGCTCATGCATCGAGCAAGGCCGACGTGGCCATTGTGGCAATGAGTGCATCTGAAAGACAACCAGATCATAAGTACTTGTCGAATTACCGAGAGTTTGCCGACTGGGTGGCTTCGCTTGGGCTTTCCCACCTTCGAACTCTTCTTCCTCTCGCGTTTGCGGATGTCACCTTTTTCGACGCCTGTGTGATGGGTGGTCCCGAGCTGATAAAGCGCGATCGGGAAATCGGCCTTGCAATGTTCCCCGCGATAGAGGTCGATTGGGTGAGATTTGCCAACGCGCGCGGTATCGATATTGAAGATGTCTCATCGCAGCCGGGCAGGCGGTGGCGCAATGCTCTGTGCGATCGCCAAATGTTCTGGGCGCATGACCACAATCAGCGCGATATATTCGTGACTAGTAACGTAAAAGATTTTCTCAGGCTGAATAAACACCCGGCCTTTCCAAGTGCACGGGTTGTGACACCAGATGAAGCTGTGCGCATAATGCAGGCGACGTGATGGCGCAATGATGTCCGCACACAGATTGTGGATGCCCCCCAAATGGGGAAGATGTCCTTAAGTCTCAGGACATCTTTGTCCAAGGCCAAATAGGGGAAATGCGCTCAAACTTGAGCGTATCTTCCAGCCACAACGCGGCGCCGGCTAAAGCTCACCGTGATGCGTCTTTATATAATCGGCAGCATCCTCTTGGAATTTCACGAATGCGACTAGCCAGACCTGATAGGCTTCACTGAAACCGTCGTTGATAGAGCTGATTTCATTGGTGACGCGCTTATGTCCAGCGTTAGAAATCCACTGGGAGTATGTGGTTGACGCGACATCAAGCTTTCTGAGGGCCGGCATGAAGTCGGAAAAATGTAAAAGGGCCGTCGCGATTGCCTTGTTGATCGGGGCCGCGCCAACAATCAAGGGTTCACCGAAAGCCGTTGCCCGCCGTGTGAGGTTGAGCCAGTGTTCATGCTCATAAACGGCCGCTATCACGTCTTCGAAGCGCTGTCGCCGCATATCGCGTCGAGTGGCGCGGGCCGTTAGAAAATGTGAGACGACGGGCCCAATTGCCCCGCCAAGCGCAGCGATGAGGCCGCCGGCGATCGTGGGGACTAAGACAGGCCAGATACTAGCGGCGGTGGCGACATCAGTCATTCGATTCTCCCAATCTCACCATCTGGAGCATGTCGCATGTTGCATTCCATGTCGCGTGGATTCGCGGCGGTTGGTTGGAAAAGCCTGTAAATCAAGGGAAATGGATTGCAACACGGCGCAACATGAAAACAGAACGGCGCCCCGTTAGGAGCGCCGTAAGCCGTTGATTTACATCAA
>NZ_DDHH01000020.1:6935-8216 GCF_002338015.1 Rhizobium sp. UBA1881 | reverse complement strand
GTATGCCGATCTGCAAGATCGTTCATTTACCGCGAAACAGTCCGGCGATGTAAAGCGTTAGAGGGCTCAGTCGGTACAGCAGCCCGATTGACCTGCCAATGGATGCAACACCGTTTCCGCAGGAGTCGCCAGGAAGCCGGGAGTTGACCGTGGCTCCACTCGGCGCTTCGGAGGATCGAAACATCGGAGCTTCCCCGATTGGGCTAAGGAGTTGCGGCGCTCCGGCCTCTTGGCCCCGCCGCATCACGCTTTTGACCCTGTCGATGGCCACTGTCGCATTTGCACGGCTTCGGCAAGAACTTCGCGGCCTTAGGTCAGACGGGTTGATATCTACCCTGCCCGAACTGACGACAACACCCATGTTCGGGCTAGGGTTCGCGACCATGTTGGCCAGCCCTATGCCGCTTAGGCCCATTGCTGAGGTCGTGGCTTCATGCTGGGTCCAGCGTTCGCCGGCTGGCCTTCACTGGGCATGCTCAGGGCCGGGCGGCGAGTGGTTTCCCGCTTCAATGCAATGTCGGGCCAGCGAGAGAGGCTGGAACTAGCTTACTAACGGCACTAACAAGACGCGCAGTGGACATCACCATTTCCACTCTCCACATCTGCATCACCCTCAGCGACATCTGCAGCAAGCGCTTTGGTCGACGTGGCTGCGTCGTTAATCAATTTTGCCAATTAATCGCTGTCGCCAGGCAGTTGCAGTGCAAACGCAGCCAATAACTTGCTGAATTGTAGGAGGACAACCCGTATCTACTTGGGCGTCAATGGCCCGTGTCGAGCATTCTCTGACGTGCGCTGGGCTCCATGATGCCTTCAGATGCAAAAAGGTCGGGTCGCCGTTGGCACCCGACCTTTCGACTGTCTCTACGACGACCAGCCTGACCTCCATGGCTGAAATCGGAAACGCTTGCATTGCAACCAATTAGGGCACGGACACCTTAGTTCAATGCCAGCCGTCTAAACGTTGATACGCAGCCGTCGTTGGCTCAATTCGAGTTTTGCACGGGCGCTGGGGTGGACACTTGTCCCAGCCCGCCGATCCGCCTCGTGTGGGTGACGTTCGGCTTAGAGGCGTGAAAACGAGAAGAGCTGCGATACTGCCGAGAAAAGAAACGACAGAGGCTACACGAGGCGTTATCCGTTGACGGTCCATGTCGGCCTTATGCGACCCTCTCGGCCTCCGCCCGGCTTTGACGCTGCAGAGGGAAGTATCACCGTGTAGTTGTGCACACTCAATCGGCTTAATTGTAACGATCCGCAAATTGTAATATTTTTGTGAAC
>NZ_DDHH01000020.1:5592-6800 GCF_002338015.1 Rhizobium sp. UBA1881 | reverse complement strand
ATTGTAATATTTTTGTGAACTTCGACTGTGCCAGCCCGTTGAGTCGGATTCGATGAAGAGGACAGTGCCAGCATGCCGTACGAAGCCGGAATGCAGATCGTATTCGACCTGGTCGACAAGACGATCGTTGTCGCTTTCCGCGACGAAGTCACCATGCTTGGCCCGTTCAAAGATCAGAAAACTGCCATTCGCGCTGGCGAGCAATACTGTCGTGATCGCGGCTGGGATGACATTGCGACGCCGAAACCACGGACACATTAAGTGCGTACGGCCTCGTACACGGTATGCTATTCCTCATTTTTAGGGTTACACTAAGTCATCGGCCTCGGGAATTTCGGTGGTGGCCGCTTGGGAGTGCACTTTGCTTCTGCCGTCCTAGCGGAGGAGCACCATGATGTTGCAATCCCTAATCTACTTATCCGAAGACGAAATTGAATTGGTCACGGCTACTATCAATGATTGGTGCCGGGTGAACAACTGCGCCATCGATAGCACCGAGGGTCGGTGCGCGCTGACCGCCGCCATTGATCTGGTTCAGAATAAACACGGTGAATCCCGAATTTTGGAGGAGTTGACCGCTCGGCTCGCTCCTCAAGCGGATCAAGGAGCTCAGCAATGAGGCAGTCCATGACGCAATCCGAACGCCGCGACAAGTTCGAACACACGCACGAAATCGCCACCGGGATCATCAAGGCCCAACGCGACGCGCGAGATGCCAAAACAGCCCGACTGCGAGCTCTGCGTTTGAACGTGCGAGCTACGGCTACCACCAGCCCCACGAGTGCGAGGGGCAGCTAGCACCTTGCTCCTGGCCCGGATTTTCCGGCAATCAGCCGGCATCTGCGGTAAGCCAAACTTAAAGGCCACCGCTACGAGGCGGCTTGCTCAGCGCAGAGAGCCCGTGCCCCGGCTCCAACCTCAAATCCTGGCTTTTTACAATCATGAGAAACCTGTTTTGCTCCCGTTTTCGCATCGGCAAGCGCGAGATGGTGGGCTTGGACGAATGCGTATCAGATACTAGAAGCGCCGCCGCCGAGTAGGAGTGGCGAATACGCGGCCATGAACTGGAGCGGGCCTGCGGCAGCCTGAAGGAACCCTTCATGTCCGCCTTTGAATTCGTCTTCATCGATGGCCGCAGTTATGAGGAAGCGGCCGCGTATTTCCACTGTGGGCCCGGAACAGTTAAAAGCCGCGTCAATCGCGCCCGC
>NZ_DDHH01000020.1:4167-5465 GCF_002338015.1 Rhizobium sp. UBA1881 | reverse complement strand
CGTCAATCGCGCCCGCCAGCGTATTGCCGACGAGTGCGGCGGGACAATCGCCTAGTCTTTACCAAGGTAAGCGTCTCCAGCAACATCAACCGACATTGGGGCAATGGCGCTTCAGCTTCGGTCGATGAACGCCTTCTCTTTACTCGCGCGGCTTGTCAGCGAAATGCTGTAGCGCAAACTCGGCCGCGCGTTGGTTGGACTTGCGTGCGTCATCGAGCCAGAAGGGAAAGAGATGCCATTGATGCACCATACCAGGCAGCACCTCGGTCGTCACATCGACACCGGCCTGTCTGGCCCTGTCGGCGAGACGCAGCGTGTCGTCAAGCGAAATTTCCCTCGAGCCGACCTGCATCAATAATGGCGGAAAACCCTTCATGTCGGCATAAAGCGGCGACACGCGCGGATCAGTCGGCGAGCGATCTGCGAGATAGGCCTTTCGCGCTGCGTCTAGCTGCAATGCATTGCCGAAGGGATCATTGGCTGCATTGGTCCTGATCGATGCGCCCGTCGCCGCAAGATCGGTCACGGCGCTGATCGTGATGACGGCAGCCGGCGACGGCCCCTTCAACTTGATCTGCCGTAACACCGCTTCGATCGCAAGATTGCCTCCGACGGCATCGCCAAGCATAATGATGTTGCTGCTCTCATACCCCGCATCGAGCAGCCAAAGGTAGGCGGTCAAGGTGTCGTCGATTTGCGAGGGATAGGGGTACTCAGGCGCCAGGCGATAATCGATCAGCAGAACATCCGCCGACGCCGCCTTTGCAAAGGAGGCAGCCGACGCACGGTGTGTATCCAACGACCCGCTGTAGAAGCCACCACCATGAACATAGAGGATGGCGCGTTTGCCGAGCGTATAGTGAAGACGCGCGGGCCATATCAGCTCTGCGTCAACGCCGCCCGCATCAACTTCCCGGATCTGCACACGTGATGGTCCCGGCGTCTTCTGCATCAGCTTCTCGAAGGCGTTGCGGCGCTCTAAAAGCGTATTAGCCTTGGCGAACTGCTCGCTCATTGTGTCCAAAAGCTTCGCGACCTGCTCCATCGACGCCTGTGTCTGCACGCGATCCTCAGCGCCAGCCGACGGCGCCGCGATGAGCAAGAGCGTTATGCCGATCGCCGCGGTACGCAGCGTCGTCGCTATCGCCCGGCTGAGCGCATCTGCATGCTGGCGTTGGCTTCCCATTGCTCGACCTCTTCGTGACGGCCCCATGCCGGTCCGCGCGACCCTCTCACGACTAAAAGCTGTGTCAAGACGCACGAGGCACCTATGGTAAACTGGTGCGCCTTCGTGACTG
>NZ_DDHH01000020.1:0-3931 GCF_002338015.1 Rhizobium sp. UBA1881 | reverse complement strand
AGGTATCAGGCAGAATTGGCGTCTTCGTGTAAATTGACCAGCGCCTTGATCGGCAGATGATCAGAGGCGATGCGCGACAATGGCGTATCATGCGCCTCGACGGTGGTCAGCACGCCTTTGCGATTTGCTATGATGCGATCGAGCGCCAGTACAGGCAGGCGGGCCGGAAAGCTCGGCACGGCCAGCGGCTGCGGACCGAAGATCGACTGAAACGAATGAAGCGACGAGCGATCCCCGAGCCGCCATTCGTTGAGATCGCCAAGCAGGATAGTCGGCATGTCGGACTTGTCTGCCATCAATTCGAGCAGCACTTTGGCCTGTTGTGCCCTCGAATGCCTGAGCAGGCCGAAATGCGCGGCGATGATGCGAAGTGCGCCGCCCCGTTCCAAATCGAGTTCCGCAACAAGCGCGCCGCGTGGTTCCAAGCCCGGAAGTTTGATCTGGTGGACGTCTCGGACCAGACCCTTCTTGAAGAGCACCACGTTGCCGTGCCAGCCATGCGCCTTGTTGACGCCGCTGATTGGCACCGGCACCAAGCCGCTCTCCCGTTCCAGCCGAGGCAAATCAAGAATGCCCGTTCGCTCCCCAAATCGGGTATCTGCTTCCTGAAGCGCAATGACATCGGCGTCGATCTCGTGGATGACGCGGCTCGTACGCTCCGGGTCGAACCGCCTGTCGTTTCCAACACATTTATGCACGTTGTAAGAAGCAATCAGCGTACCTTCCGGGCGGACCATCGGACTGACATGCGCCACCTCTACGCGCTTCCTGTGGTTTCGGATGGAAGCAAGAATGCTTGCTGGCAGATTGTTGTTCCTGGCATGCATCGCTGTGTTCCGGTGCTCCATGAAGGCATTGGTTTCCTTGGCTTCAGTATAGGCGCTCCAATTGAACTTGCCATGTTAAAGCGCGCAAAAAATCGCTCAGAGGTATGGCGAACCAAGCCACAGTACCTTGTTTAAAAGGCGCGCCGCGAACGGTGCGGACCGCAACCCCTGCAACGTGACCGGCGTTGCAGAGCGGATCGCCTCGTCGATATGTTCCTCGATCTCATTGGCGAAACCTTCGTTCAACACTTCGAGATCGATCTCGAAATTTAGCCGTAGCGAGCGTGGATCAAGATTGGACGAGCCGACATAGGACCAGACGCCATCGATCGATAGCAACTTCGAATGGCTGAATGCCCCGCTCGCGCGCCAGATACGGCAGTAATTGCTGACGATCTGATCGAACTGCGCCGTCATCGCCCGGTCGACAAGCACGAGATTGTTGGACGCCGGAACCACAATGTCGACCTCGACACCCCGGCGCGCCGCCGTTGCCAGCGCGCTGATCAGTTCCCTGTCCGGCAGAAAGTAAGGTGACATGATCTTGATCGAGGTGCGGGCGACGGAAAAAGCGCCCATCAACATCTTGTGGTTCGTCTCCACCCGTCTGTCTGGTCCTGACGCGACCACGCGCATGAAGACAGGATCGCCAGGCTCCCGCTCGGGTGGTGCGATACGCCACTCGTCGCCGGTCAGCTCCTCGCCCGTCGTAAAGCGCCAGTCTTCGGCGGCAATATCGAAGAGATCCGCGACAACGGGCCCGGTGACCATGAAATGCGTGTCGCGCGCGAAATCTTCCCCGGCAAATTCGCGGGTGAAACCAGCCCGTATGTTCATGCCACCAGTCAGCGCCACCCGCCCATCGACGATAACCATCTTTCTGTGGGTTCTGAGGTTAGCGTAGGGCAAGCGCAGACCGATGATGACGTTGCCGTTAAAGACCGAGACGGAAACGCCGCCATCTTCGAGATAGCCGAGAATGCTTGGCACAGAGTAACGGGCGCCTACGGCGTCGATCAGCACGCGGACCTCAACGCCACGCTTTGTCGCAGCGATCAGCGCATCTGCGATCCTCAGACCGATCGAATCACGGTCGAAAATATAGGTTTCGAGAAGAACGCTTCGCTCGGCGCTGTCGATCGCTGTCTTCATCGCGGCGTAGCAGTCGTCGCCAGTTTCGAGCATGTCGATCGTGTTGCCGGTCGAAATCGGGCTGCGGGCCACACGGTCGCCAAGCGTCTGCAAGGCGGCGAAACGGCGCCCGAAACCGCTGATGACAATCTCGGCCTCAGCGTCGAAGGTTTCCAATTCATCGAGATCGGCCTGCGGCATCAGCGCGTCGCGGCGTAGGCTCAAGGAGGCGCGCCGGATACGGTTGATGCCGGCAATCGCGTAGAGTACGGCGCCAACAATGGGGGACAGGACAATCACGCCAACCCAGCCAATGGCAGCGCGCACCTCTTCCTTCGTCATGGTCGCGTGGATCGCCGCGGCAGCCCCCATGAGCAACGAAATCACGAACAGGATATGCGGCCAATAGGTCGATATGAGATTAAACATGCCACTGAGTTATAGCGGCAATTTCAGACTGTTCAATCACACCTCGGCCTACATACTTCGCCTAGACGCAATGGACATTCGTGCGGATCGTAGACGCGGTCTGATGAACGGATAATGGTACGCTGCTAGCGGATATGCGCGGATCTGGAGCAGAGGCATCGCTTTGGTTAAGTATCGTGCTGCAATGCCGCATATATTTTTGCAGTGTGTCAGAAATCACTTGAAACAATCCGATTCGTCTGGAACTCTTCAAACAGTACCGCGTTTGAACGATGGCATCCGTGCAGTGGAGATCGGCGATGACGGAAACTCAGATAGAGTGGGTTCAAAAGCGCGCCTATGCGCTTTGGGAAGAGGAAGGCCGCCCCACCGGGCGTGAACATGCACATTGGGAACAGGCTATGAAGGAGCGTGCCGCGCTTGAAGGAACGGCTGCGTCTTCCGATGGCCGAGAAGTCAAGAATAAGCCGAAACGGGCGCCTGCGGAGATCAAGGTAAGCGGTGCTGCCAAGGCCGCGGCCAAAACCGCCCCCAAGAAGTCTACCGCGCGAAAACCGGCCTGATCAGGGCGAGTAATTGTTTTCCAAAGGGCGCCGATAAGGCGCCCTGTTTTTATTTCAGTCATATCTTTGCATTAATTCAGTCGTACTGAACTAATGCCAGAAAGATCTTCAGTCGCAGCGCAATGCGGACCCCGCTTAAAAGCGCGACGGCAGCGGTTCCCAATGGAACAAAAGTGACCTTCGACGGTTCTCCTGCAAAACTGGGAGAGTAGTCATGAACCGCAGCTATTTCGACGTCATTCTCGTTTCCCTCATTGTAGCAGGTTGCTACATGTTCATCGCTCCGGTGTGAGATACAATGCCGACCCTGGTCCTTGCTGCAACCGCTTATCTAGCGCTCGCCATGCTTCTTGTCGTCATCGTCGACAATCTAGTCGCCTTCTTCTTTAGAGAAAAGCCGGCCGCTTTTTCGATGCGTCGATCGGCGGTTGAGCGGATCGCGGCCGTTTCACGCTGGTATGGCCGCAAGTAAATTGGTGGTGGGTGTTCCGTCGCCGATAACTTGATCCGATCATTTTAAAAGACGGCGTCTGAACGACGATCCAGCAATCAGGCGCCCCAGGAGGGCTCCGATGGCTTATCAACTATACTATTGGAACGGCATTCAGGGGCGGGGCGAGTTCGTGCGCCTGGCGCTGGAGGAAGCGGGCGCGGATTACGTCGACGTCGTGAGACACGAGCAGCCGGGGATGGGCCCAGATGCGATGCTGGAAATCCTTGATCACGGGTTGAATCCGACGACCGCATTTGCTCCGCCTTTTCTAAAGGATGGAGACGTACTTGTCTCGCACGTCGCCAACATCCTCTTCTATCTTAGCCCCAAACTAGGGCTTGCTCCATCGAACGAGGCGCTGAGATATGTCGCAAACGGCCTCCAACTGACAATTACCGACTTAGTCTGTGAGGTTCACGACACTCACCATCCAATCTCGATTGGACTTTATTACGAGGATCAGAAGGCTGAAGCGAAGGCGCGTTCGG
>NZ_DDHH01000021.1:5139-13015 GCF_002338015.1 Rhizobium sp. UBA1881 | reverse complement strand
TGCGTCAGGCGCGGCGCAGGGCGGGCAAACGGGTCACTACCGCAGCGAACAGGCACAGGGATGCGAATAACCACGAAACTATCTGCGTTTATCACCTCTTTAAGCTTACTGGCCATGTTTCTAATGCTGGTGGGCTGCGCTTTTAGCGTTTACTGGCTAACGCACCAGCGTGTTGAAGAACGTGTACAAACGCTGGCGACCGAAGTGGATCAAGCGCTGCTGACGCAGCCCACTGACGCACTGCGCAGCTGGATGCTGCACACCATGACGGTAATTAATGCCGAACGGGTCGAGCTGCGCAACGGCAGGGAGGTCACGTTCAGGCTTAACCGGCATGAAAACCCGATGCTGGAAGATGAAACCAACCGTTTTATTCAGTTTGACGTGCCGCTGCTGCATCAGCAGGGCGTCACGCTGCGCGTCGTCGTGCTCGATCCCGCCAGAACCTGGTTCCAGTCCTTTACCGGCGTCTATACCCTGGCGGCCATTCTCTTTGTGGTGCTGGTGATGAGCCTGCTGCTGTTTATGATGCACTGCTGGCTCAACCGGCAGTGGCGCGGCATGGAACGACTGGAAAAGCGCGCCGAGGCGATTCTGGCGGGCGAACGAACGCAGCTGCGCAAGGGTGACGTCGATGAATGGCCGCCGCGCGCCAGCAGCGCTATCGATCTGCTGCTGAACGATCTCCAGGAGGCGGGCGAGCAGCGGCTGCGCATCGACACGCTGATCCGCGCCTTCGCCGCGCAGGACAGCCGCACCGGCCTGAATAATCGGCTTTTTTTCGATAACCAGCTGGCGACGCTGCTGGAGGATCAGGAAGATGTCGGCACGCACGGCGTGGTAATGATGGTGCGCCTGCCCGATCTCGATATGCTCAATGAAACCCTGGGCACGACGCTGGTGGATGAGTATCTCTACGATCTGGTCAATATGCTCTCTACGTTTGTGCTGCGCTATCCCGGCGCGCTGCTGGCCCGCTATTTTCGCAGCGATTTTGCGGTGTTGCTGCCGCATCGCAGCCTGAAAGAGGCCAACGGCATCGCGGACCAGCTGATCAATGCGGTGGATTCGCTGCCGCCGATGCGCATGGTGAACCGCGACGATCTGATCCATATCGGCATCAGCGCCTGGCACAGCGGCCAGAGCGTGTCGCAGGTCATGGATAACGTAGAAATGGCGACGCGGCGCGCGGCGCTGCTGGGCGGCAACAACTGGTCCAACGGCGAAGGCAATCCGCTGGACGCCGGGCGCGGCAGCGTGCGCTGGCGAACGCTGCTGGAAAATACCCTGAGCCGCGGCGGCCCGCGTCTCTATCAGAAACCGGCGGTGCTGCTGGACGGCAGCGTCCATCACCGCGAGCTGCTGATGCGTATCTTCGACGGCGATAAAGAGGTGCTGGCGGCTGAGTTTATGCCGCTGGTGCTGCAGTTCGGCATGGCGGACGGCTGGGATCGCCAGCTGGTCACGCGTATCGCCGCCTTATCTGATGTCTGGCCTGACGAAACGCTGGCGCTGCCGATTAATATCGACTCGCTGCTACAGCGTCCTTTTATCAACTGGCTGCAGAATATGCTGTTGCAGTGTACGAAAGGGCAAAGAAAACGATTTTTATTTGAACTTGCTGAGGCAGATGTTTGTCAACACATCAACCGCTTAGCGCCAGTATTCCGCGCGCTGCAGGCGTTTGGCTGTCGTATCGCTGTCGATCAGGCCGGTTTAACCGTGGTGAGTAGCGCCTATATCAGGCAATTCCCCATCGATTTGATCAAGCTCGATCCCGGCCTGGTGCGCAATATCGATCGGCGTACCGAAAACCAGCTGTTTGTGCAGAGCCTGCTGGAAGTGTGCAAATCCGCCCAGACGCAGGTTTTCGCGACGGGCGTGCGGACGCACGCTGAATGGCAGACGCTTATCGGCCTGGGCGTATCGGGCGGGCAGGGCGATCTTTTTGCGCCGTCGCTGCCGGTAAACAGTAATGTGAAAAAGTATTCACAACGCTATCATATTTAGCCCGTTCCGAGGGCGGCCGTCTAAAGCAGGCTTTTGCCGACAGGCAGCGGCGGCGGCATCGCCAACATCCTGTAGCGGAAATGTTAGATTTTATGTCGAACGAGCGCGCCAGAACAGGCGCAGAAAGCGGGTAAAACGGGTGAATACCGCTGTTTTACTCCCGTTAATTCTCGCTGACGATCGTATTAAGTCAAAATGGTCTATTTTTTCACCGAAGCAGAACGTTTTTGCGCCTTGTGGCGGCTTCGCGTGGTTGGTAAAGTAAGCGGATTTTATTTTCCGCCCCCAGCTTGCAGGATTATCCTTTAGATATGTTTAAAAAATTTCGTGGCATGTTTTCCAATGACTTGTCCATTGACCTGGGTACCGCGAATACCCTGATTTATGTAAAAGGACAAGGCATCGTGCTGAACGAGCCTTCCGTGGTTGCCATTCGCCAGGACCGTGCCGGGTCCCCAAAGAGCGTGGCGGCCGTTGGCCATGATGCAAAACAGATGCTCGGCCGTACGCCAGGTAATATTGCAGCGATTCGCCCGATGAAGGATGGCGTGATCGCGGACTTTTTCGTTACTGAAAAAATGCTGCAGCACTTTATCAAACAGGTGCACAGCAACAGCTTTATGCGTCCGAGCCCGCGCGTGCTGGTATGCGTGCCGGTCGGCGCGACTCAGGTAGAGCGTCGTGCTATTCGTGAATCCGCGCAGGGTGCGGGCGCGCGCGAAGTCTTTCTGATTGAAGAGCCGATGGCGGCAGCAATCGGTGCTGGCCTGCCGGTTTCAGAGGCGACCGGCTCAATGGTCGTCGATATCGGCGGCGGTACCACCGAAGTGGCGGTCATCTCCCTGAACGGCGTGGTTTACTCCTCGTCGGTCCGTATCGGCGGCGATCGCTTCGACGAAGCCATTATTAATTATGTGCGTCGTAACTATGGCTCGCTGATTGGCGAAGCGACGGCGGAGCGTATCAAGCATGAGATCGGCTCAGCCTATCCGGGCGACGAAGTACGCGAAATCGAAGTACGCGGTCGTAACCTTGCGGAAGGGGTGCCGCGCGGCTTTACGCTGAACTCAAATGAAATTCTTGAAGCGCTGCAGGAGCCGCTGACCGGCATCGTGAGCGCAGTAATGGTCGCGCTGGAGCAATGCCCGCCGGAACTGGCGTCGGATATCTCCGAACGCGGCATGGTGCTGACCGGCGGCGGCGCGCTGCTGCGCAACCTGGATCGTCTGCTGATGGAAGAGACCGGTATTCCGGTGGTCGTCGCAGAAGATCCGCTGACCTGCGTGGCGCGCGGTGGCGGTAAAGCGCTGGAAATGATCGACATGCATGGCGGCGATTTGTTCAGCGAAGAATAATCGCCTCAATCGGCTGAGACCTGAATCGAAATGCGCAGGGAGTCGCGTGGAAGCTAACGCCGTGTGCGTTAGCGTCAGACGTCCAGCCCAGGGAAGTACGGCGATGGCCGTACTTCCTTACCTGTTGTCGAGGAACACGCAGAATATATGAAGCCGATTTTTAGCAGGGGACCTTCCCTGCAGTTGCGCCTGTTTTTGGCGGTGATAGTAGCCATCGCGATAATCGTCGCCGACAGCCGCCTGGGGTCGTTTACCCAAATTCGCAACTATCTGGACACATCGGTCAGCCCGTTTTATTTCCTGGCCAACGGCCCGCGACAGATTCTTGACGGCATTTCCGGTTCGCTGGCGTCACGTCAGCAGCTTGAGCTGGAAAATAAAGCCCTGCGCCGCGAGCTTTTCCTGAAAAACAGCGACCTGCTGATGCTGGGGCAATATAAGCAGGAAAACGCGCGCCTGCGCGAACTGCTGGGCTCGCCGCTGCGTCAGGATGAGCACAAGATGGTGACGCAGGTGATCTCCACCGGCACCGATCCCTACACTGATCAAGTAGTTATCGACAAAGGCAGCGTTAACGGTGTCTACGAAGGCCAGCCGGTCATTAGTGACAAAGGTGTGGTTGGTCAGGTGATCGCCGTCGGCCAGGTGACCAGTCGCGTTCTGCTGATTTGCGATGCGTCGCACGCGCTGCCGATTCAGGTGCTGCGCAACGACATTCGCGTCATCGCGGCAGGTAACGGCTGTACCGAAGATCTGCAGCTGGAGCATCTGCCGGGCAATACCGATATTCGCGTCGGCGATATGCTGGTGACGTCCGGGCTGGGCGGTCGTTTCCCGGAAGGTTATCCGGTCGCGGTTGTCTCTTCCGTGAAGGTGGATACGCAGCGGGCTTATACCGTGATTCAGGCGCGGCCAACCGCCGGTCTGCAACGCCTGCGCTATCTGCTGCTGCTGTGGGGCGCGGACAAGAACGGCGAAATGCCGATGGCGCCAGATGAAGTCCATCGCGTCGCTAACGAGCGCCTGATGCAAATGATGCCGCAGGTGTTGCCGCCAGCGGGCGAGATGGGCCCGCCTGCGCCATCCGCGCAAATGGGACCGCCTGCGCCGACCAGCAGCGGCAACGGCGCGCAAAGCGCGCCTGCGAACGGGCACGGAGGCCAGCCTTGAGTCGTTACCGCAGCCAGGGGCGTTGGGTCATCTGGCTGTCCTTTCTTGCCGCTCTCGTATTGCAGATTATGCCGTGGCCGGAACAGCTCTATATATTCCGGCCATCATGGATCCTGCTTATCCTGGTCTACTGGGTGCTGGCGCTGCCGCACCGCGTCAACGTCGGCACCGGCTTTGTGCTGGGCGGCGTAATGGATCTGATTGCCGGGTCCACCCTTGGCGTGCGTGCGCTGGCGCTCAGCATCATCGCTTACCTGGTCGCTTTTAAATTCCAGCTTTTCCGCAACTTAGCGTTGTGGCAGCAGGCTTTAATGGTTATGGTGCTGTCACTGGCGGTGGACGTGATTGTCTTTTGGGCGGAATTCTTGGTGATCAACGTTTCATTCAGGCCTGAAATTTTCTGGAGCAGCGTTATCGACGGGATTCTCTGGCCCTGGCTATTCTTATTGATGAGAAAGATTCGTCGTCAGTTCGCTGTTCAGTAAGGAATTTTATGCTATCCCTCTATCTGGCTTCCGGTTCACCGCGTCGACGTGAGCTGCTGACGCAGCTTGGCCTGCAGTTTGAACGTCTCCATACCGATGTTGAAGAGCAACGCCGTCCTGATGAAGCGGCGGAAAACTATGTGCGCCGTCTGGCAAATGACAAAGCGCGTGCTGGCGTCGCCGTGGCGGAGCAGGACCTGCCGGTGCTGGGCGCGGATACTATCGTCGTGCTCAACGGCGACGTGCTGGAAAAGCCGCGCGACGCCGCGGATGCCGCCGCAATGCTGACGCGTCTGTCCGGCCAGACGCATCAGGTGATGACCGCCGTTGCGCTTGTCGATCGCGAATGCGCCCGCGCCTGCGAAGACCAGGAACAGGAAGACAAAGCAGTAGAGGATTGCTTCGGCGCCACCGTTTACGGCAGGGAAGAAGCCGCTCGGGAAGTGCGCCATGAAGTAGGCGACAGCCATCTGGCCAGCCAGAATGAAGGCAACCGGACGGGTCAGGAAGCCGACGAGGATCGCGATGCCGCCGATGAACTCGAGCAGGGCCGCGAACAGGAACAGCGGCGACAGCGGACCGCCGGCACCCTGCGGGATCGGGAAGGCGAAAAGCTTCATCGTGCCGTGCTCGATGAAAAGCAGGGCGGTAACAATACGGAGCGCAGCCAGCGCGTAGGGCTGGTACGCGTTGAGGCGTTCGAAACTGGGCATAAGTCTCTCCTTAAGTCATAAGACAGAGGAGCGTTAGCGATCTGGTTGAAAACAGAGAAGTCACGATTTCTGATGCTCCCATCACATCCACTTGATTTTCATCATTTTTCCACGACATCTTCACCTTAGAGGGGAATATTGTCGTGTTTCTTCCAGGGATTGGTGAGGTCCTTGTTGCGCAGCATCTTCAGTCCGCGCGCCAGCCGACGCCGCGTTGAGTGCGGCATGATCACCTCGTCGACATAGCCACGCTCCGCCGCCACGAACGGAGACAGGAACCGCTCCTCGTACATCCGGGTATGCTCGGCGATCTTTTCTGGATCGGCGATGTCCTTGCGGAAGATGATCTCGACAGCGCCCTTGGCGCCCATCACGGCGATCTGCGCCGTCGGCCAGGCATAGTTGAGATCCCCGCGCAGATGCTTCGACGCCATCACATCGTAAGCCCCGCCGAACGCTTTGCGGGTGATGACGGTGAGCTTCGGCACGGTCGCCTCGGCATAGGCGAAAAGCAGCTTCGCGCCGTGCTTGATCAAACCGCCATATTCCTGCGCCGTGCCAGGCAGGAATCCCGGCACGTCGACAAAGGTAACGATCGGGATATTGAAGCAGTCGCAGAAGCGCACGAAGCGCGCCGCCTTGCGTGAGGCATCGCTGTCCAGTACGCCGGCCAGCACCATCGGCTGGTTGGCGACGAAGCCGACGGTCGAGCCCTCGATCCGCCCGAAGCCGCAGACGATGTTCTTGGCGAAGCTCGCCTGGATCTCGAAGAAATCCCCCTCGTCAGCCGTCTTCAGGATCAGTTCCTTGATGTCGTAGGGCTTGTTGGCATTGGCAGGCACCAGCGTATCCAGCGACGCATCCGTCTCCGTCACCGACTGGTAACATTCGATCTCGGGCACAGCAGACGTGTTCGACTGCGGCAGCAGGTCGATCAGCCGCCGCACCTGCAACAGCGCCTCGACATCGTTGTCATAGGCGCCGTCGGCGATCGAGGATTTCGTCGTGTGCACCGAGGCGCCGCCGAGTTCCTCGGCCGTCACCGTCTCGTTGGTCACGGTCTTGACGACGTCAGGGCCGGTCACGAACATGTAGGAGGTGTCGCGCACCATGAAGATGAAATCGGTCATCGCGGGCGAATAGACATCACCGCCGGCGCAGGGGCCCATGATCACCGAGATCTGCGGAATGACGCCCGAGGCGAGCACGTTGCGCTGGAACACCTCTGCATAGCCGCCGAGCGCTGCCACGCCTTCCTGGATGCGCGCGCCGCCGGCGTCGTAGAGCCCGATGATCGGCGCCCGGTTCTTCAGCGCCATGTCCTGGACCTTGATGATCTTCTCGGCATGCGCCTCAGACAGCGAGCCACCGAAGACGGTGAAATCCTTCGCAAAGACGAAGACCGTGCGGCCGTTCACCGTGCCCCAGCCGGTCACCACGCCATCGCCGGCGATCCGGCTCTTCTCCATGCCAAAATCGCTGGAGCGATGTTCGACGAACATGCCGAACTCCTCGAAGGAACCCTCGTCGAGAATGAGGTCGATGCGCTCGCGCGCGGTCAGCTTGCCGCGCTTGTGCTGCGCCTCGATCCTGGCCTCGCCGCCGCCCTTGCGGGCGATGTCACGACGACGTTCGAGCTCTTCGAGAATTTCCTTCAAGGCGACCTCCCGTTGCGGCGCGATTATTCCGAACCCGGGCTGAGCGTGAAGATCGACCGGATACGCGCTGAGATGTTTTCAGCAAGAATTTCGTCGGATGCGTCCGAAAGGTTCGAGCGGCTTAGCACATCGAATTTCGACACGGCGATAACAGTGCCGTCGTCGACGGAAGCCGCGTCGACGGTAACATTCGCAGAACTCTGGCTCTTGTCGTATCCCTGCCCCGTGGTGACGGAAACGACGCGGATGGTGAGCACGACGCGTGGATAGACCTCGGTGCGAACGGTGGCGTTGATCGCCTTGTTGACGCGATCGCCCACGCCTGCAAGCACGGCCGGCGGCACTTTCGGTCCGGATAGAACCACGGCGCTGCGCACGTCATAGATCGGCCCCGGCGGCTCCTTCGGCATCAGCGAGCCGCAGGAAATCAGCGCCAAACCCGAAACGAGCGCGAGAAAAGACAGTAAAACCTTGGAAATAACCGA
>NZ_DDHH01000021.1:0-5013 GCF_002338015.1 Rhizobium sp. UBA1881 | reverse complement strand
AACCTTGGAAATAACCGACTGAAACATATTCATGACGAAAAACCGCGTCCACCCCATTAAGAGTCGCGATCTTCGCCATAAAGACGGTCATGGCAATCTATTTCAGCCCTTTAGTGCCAAAAAAGCACGCGTGGCCGCCAGAAAATCGATGAAACGCAGCGCCCGGCGTTCTTCCGCCTCTTCGTCGCTGCCCCAGTGCTCGATCGTCCAGTCTTCTTCGAGATGCGCGAGCGACCACACCTCGTTTTCGTCGAGCTCGCCTTCGGCAAAAGCCAGCGCCAGAAGTGCCGATCCCGTCAGCGTCGTGATCGTGTGCAGCACGGCAAGCGCGATCGCATTGTCATGCTTGCGAAGCGCCGCCGAAAACGCCGCAATCGCGCTCTGCGGCTGCTGCTGGTGCACGATGCCCTCGGCGAGGATAAAGCGTGCGCCGAGCGTATTCGACGCCCAGTCGAGCACCGGATCCCAGAGCTTCGTCTGCCGCGCCACCAGCTCTTCCGGCCCTTCGGCCCGGTAGCAGAGCATGTCGGTGCCGGAAAAGCGCAGGATGTCTTCGAACACCGCCTGCGTGTCGGTCGAAACGCCATCGATCGCCGTGTTGATCAGCTTGGTCAACGGCATGGAGCCTGGATCGATCTCGTCGCCCTGCGCCTTCCACTCGTCCGCCATCAGCTCGGCAAGCTTGCGCGTCGGCGCAGCCAAGAGATTGCGGGCCGGCGTGCGCACAGCCTTGCCGTCGAGCTCGACGACGAAGCCGGCTTCGGTGCCTTGGGCCTCGCCCACCGACACGTCCTTGTAAAAACGCTTCGGCAGCGGCTTCTTCATCTGGATCTGCGCGCGGCGGATCGGATCGGGATGGCTCAGCCCCTCGGACAGGTCGTTCAACAGATCACGCATGGCTCACCTCAGGAAAAATGCTTCAGTATATCGGCCGGATGGTAGGCGATCGTATCGGCGCCGGCCGCGACAAGGTCTTCGACGCTTGCATAGCCCCAGGACACGCCGATCGCCGTGGCGCCCGCAGCCTTTGCCATCTGCATATCGTAAATCGCGTCGCCGATGACAATGGTATCGCCGGGATTCATCCCCGTTTCGCTGCAGCATTCCGTCACCATGGCCGGATGCGGCTTCGACGGGCAATCGTCGGCGGTGCGCGACACGATGAAATCGCGGGAAAAGCCATGCGTCTCCAGAACATGCACCAGCCCGCGACGCGACTTGCCGGTGACAGCGCCGATCAGCACCTCGTCCTTTTCCGCCAGCGTGCGGATCAGCTCACTGATGCCATCAAACAGCGGCACGTCGACGCCGGCTTCGGCGCGCACATCGGCGTAGATCGCCTTGTAATGCGCCGTCATCGCCACGGCCTCGTCGTCCACATGCGGCTTGCCCTGCATGCGGGCGATGGCGATGTCGAGCGTCAGGCCGATGATCGCCTTGGTCTGCGAGAGTTCGGGCCGGTCATGGCCGAAGTGCACGAAGGTGCGCGCCATCACCTCATGGATCAGCGCGGCGCTATCGACAAGCGTGCCGTCGCAATCGAACAATGCCAGTTTCATTCCCGAATTCATTCAAAGTCTTCCCGGTCAGCCTCAGCCAGATCGAGACCGAGCAGGTTCCAGGTCTGGACCATGTGCGGCGGCAGCGGCGCGGTCACCCGCAGGCGCCCGCCATTCGGATGCGGAATGTCGATCTTGCGCGCATGCAGATGCAGCCGCTTCTGGATACCGCCGGGGAAATCCCAGTTGTGGTCGTCGTCGAAATATTTGGGGTCACCAATGATCGGATGACCGATATGCAGCGCGTGGACGCGCAGCTGGTGGGTGCGGCCGGTATAAGGCTCCATCTCCAGCCAGGCGAGGTTCTGCGCCGCGGTCTCGCGCACCTTGTAATAGGAGATCGCGTGGTCGGCGCCCTCCTCGCCGTGCTTGCAGACCCGCATACGGTCACCGTCAGGCGTCTGTTCCTTCACCAGCCAGGTCGAGATCTTGTCCTCATGCTTGCGCGGCACGCCCTTGACCAGCGACCAGTAGGTCTTCTTGGTGTCGCGTTCGCGAAACGCCGCCGTCAGCTTCTGCGCGGCACCGCGCGTACGGGCAATGACCAGCACGCCGGAGGTGTCGCGGTCGAGACGGTGCACCAGCCGCGGCTTCTCGCCCTTCGGGCTCGTCCAGGCCTCCAGCATCTTGTCGATGTTGCGCGTCACGCCGGAACCGCCCTGCACGGCAAGGCCGGCCGGCTTGTTGAGCACGATCACCTTCTCGTCCTCATGCAGCACCATGCGCTGCAACAATTCGTAGTCGCCGCCGTGCTTCAGATCGTGGCTGGCGATTGGCCCAGCCTTCTTGGCGTCGACATCGAGCGGCGGCACGCGGACCACCTGCCCCGGCTGCACGCGCGCATCGGTCTTCACGCGACCGCCATCGACACGCACCTGGCCGGAGCGCATCAGCTTCTGCAGCGGACCGAATCCGAGGCCGGGATAGTGGATCTTGAACCAACGATCGAGGCGCATGCCCGCCTCGTCGGCTTCGACGGTAATATGTTCAATGCCAGCCATGTCTGTACTTTCGGAAAGAGTTGCCGGCACCAGGCGCGGCCTTTGCCGCTGGCTTTAGAGCATTTTACGCAAAAACGGAAACCTGAATCTCAGAGGACGTCAGATCCCCCTCTCAGATCAACGCGCGCATGATCGCAAGCCCCGCGAAAACCGCCGCCATCGACAGCCCGACGCTCGCCACCATATAGACCGCCGCGGAGACCATCGCCCCGCGCTCCATCAGCGAGATCGCATCCAGCGAAAAGGCGGAGAATGTGGTGAAGCCACCGAGAAAGCCCGTGATCAGCAAAAGCCGCAATTCGTTCGATGCATTGAACCGCCGCGCGATCAGCTCCGCGAAGACGCCGATGACGAAACACCCCACAACATTGACAACAAGCGTCCCCCACGGAAAGTTCGGGCCCATCAGCCGCAACGACCACTGGCCGACAAAATAGCGAAGTACGGAGCCTATGGCGCCGCCTACAGCGACGAGAAGAGCCTGGATCATGGCATCTGTGTAGCGCAGGCCCGATGCGTTGCCAATTGACGGCTAAGGATACGGTTCACCCCGCCGCCTCAATAGCTGCAGGGCCGGTCATTGTCGAAGCCATAGGCGCAAGCCGAGTTCAGCGGCATGCGGGCATCGCGGCTTTGCTCCGTCGAGGTGCAGGCCGTAGTGACGAAGGCAGTGACGACAAGCGCACCAGCCAAGGCAAGCGAGTGAAAGCGGCGCATCTGAACTCCTCCTTTGAAGGACCGGCACTATTCTGTTGTTGAGTAATGCAAGAAGTAACGAGGCAATGAGACAGATATAGAGGCGCACTACATTTGCACTATAGCGTAAAAACTCAAATCCGGCGCAAGAACCAGCACAAAAGGTAATATTTTAGCGATGTTCTTAGCGGCGCGGGAAGGTCCGCCGTCCTAAATCTGTCACATGACAGTTCTGGTTGGTTCCATTTCGGCAAGTACGGCGGCCGCGGCGTTTGAAGCGCTGCGCATTCCCCCGCGCGTCTCCGCCAGCACCGCCGCCAAGGATGCTCGCAAGGTGGCCGACATCAAGCGCCGGACCGATGCCGGCCAGGACACCGATGAATCCGCCGCCGTCATCAACTCCACCGAAGTCGCGCTCGACCTGATGACCATGGGCCAGCGCCAGCCGCAGGCCGCCCTGCAGCAAGCTCTCAAGCTTTACGAAGAAGACTGAGGCCACCCGTCCCGATCGATCCGAAATTCGACCGGCGAAGAAGCCCGCGACAAAAAATTGCTCGCTGGCGACATTCCCCCTTGCCAAGCACCGCCATCGCCAGATAATTGCGCTCAACCTTGTTGGGAGAAGCCGGCTCGTCGCAGCCGGTGCCGAAGGAGCAACCGCCCCGGAAACTCTCAGGCAAAAGGACCAGCAAGGGGCAGACGGAACTCTGGAGAGACGCGTTCTTAAAAACGTGCGCCGAAGGGATAACAATCTCAGGCAAACAGACAGAGGGGGCTCGAAACAAGGCGCAACCGCGCCCGAATATTTGAGCCCGCGCATGGAACCCACGCGCAAACACCGGAGGCGTCCTTGGACGATACTGCTGCCCTGAAGAAAACCCCGCTGCATGACCTGCATCTGTCGCTCGGCGCCCGCATGGTGCCCTTCGCGGGCTATGACATGCCGGTGCAATATCCGGCCGGCGTCATGAAGGAACATCTGCAGACCCGCGCAGCCGCCGGTCTCTTCGATGTGTCCCACATGGGCCAGGTCGTCATCAAGGCGAAGTCGGGCAAGTATGAGGACGTCGCACTCGCGCTCGAAAGCCTCGTTCCCGTCGATATCCTCGGGCTGGCCGAAGGACGCCAGCGCTACGGTTTCTTCACCGATGAAAACGGCGGCATCCTCGACGACCTGATGATCACCCATCTCGACGACCACCTCTTCGTCGTCGTCAACGCCGCCTGCAAGGATGCCGACGTCGCGCACCTTCAGAAGCATCTTTCCGACACCTGCGACATCACCGTGCTGGACCGCGCGCTGATCGCGCTGCAGGGTCCGCGCGCCGTCGAGGCTTTGGCCGAACTCTGGGCCGATGTCGCCGCCATGAAGTTCATGGACGTGCGCCACTGCCGCCTGCACGACGTCTCCTGTCTCGTCTCGCGCTCCGGCTACAGCGGCGAGGATGGCTACGAGATCTCGATCCCCTCGGACATGGCCGTCGATGTCACCAAGCGGTTGCTCGAGCATCCCGACGTCGAGCCGATCGGCCTCGGCGCCCGCGACAGCCTGCGCCTCGAAGCCGGCCTCTGCCTTTACGGCAACGACATCGACACCACCACAACCCCCGTCGAGGCAGCCCTCGTCTGGGCCATCCAGAAGGCCCGCAAATCAGGCGGCGCCCGCGCCGGCGGCTTCCCCGGCGCTGAGCGCATCCTCTTAGAACTCGACAACGGCGCCACCCGCCGCCGCGCCGGCCTGAAGCCCGACGGCAAGG
>NZ_DDHH01000022.1:0-6422 GCF_002338015.1 Rhizobium sp. UBA1881 | reverse complement strand
GTGGGGGAGATGTCCGGCAGGACAGATGGGGGTATTGCACGGTACGCCCTTGCCACCTTCTCCCTGCTCCTCAGCCTCGCAGCGACCGCCCACGCCGCCCCCTCGAAAGCCGAAGTCGAAGCCCAGTTCGAGCGCTGGGTGCAAACCGACCTCTGGCCGGAAGCGCAAAAGGGCGGCATATCCGAAAAGACCTTCAAGGCTGCATTCGCAGGCGTCACGCTCGACTGGTCGCTGAACGACCTCGCCCCTCCCGGCTTTCCGCCGCCGAAGCAGCAGAAGCAGACGCAGGCCGAGTTCTCCTCGCCGGCGCCCTATTTCAACGATGACCGGCTGAAGCGCCTGGCCGTCACCGGCCGCAGCTTCCAGACGCAGTACGCCTCGACGCTGAAGAAGATCGAGAAGACCTATGGCGTGCCCGGCTCGATCGTGCTCGCCATCTGGGGCCGCGAGACCGGCTTCGGCGCTGCCAAGATTCCGAATTCGGGCATCGAGGTGCTGGCCACCAAGGCCTTCATGTCCACCCGCAAGGAGATGTTCCGCACCGAGCTGATTGCCGGTCTGCACATCATCGACGGCGGTGATGTCGCGGCGGCCGATTTCAAGGGATCGTCGGCCGGCGCGCTCGGCCAGCCGCAGTTCATGCCGACGAGCTATCTGAAATACGCCGTCGACTTCGATGGCGACGGTCACCGCAACATCTGGACCTCGGTTCCCGATACGCTGGCCTCGATCGCCAACTTCCTGGTCAAGAAGGGCTGGCAGGCAAACCGCAGCTGGGGCTACGAGGTGACGATCCCCGAAAACGTCTCCTGTGCGCAGGAAGGGCCCGATCTCGGCAAGCCGATCGCCCACTGGAATTCGCTCGGCATCGACCGCATCTCCGGCAAGGCCTTCCCCTCGGGCGAGAAGAACGCGACGGGCATGATGATGGTGCCGGCCGGCCGCGACGGGCCGGAATTCCTGGTGACGCCGAATTTCTACGTCATCAAGGAATACAACAATTCCGATCTCTACGCGCTCTACATCGGCAATCTCGCGGACCGCATCGCCTATGGCTCCGGCGCGTTCGAAGGCGCCTGGGGCGATGTCGGCAAGATGCTGCGCTCGGATGTCGCCACCATGCAGAAGGCGCTGGAAAAGAAGGGCTACGATGTCGGCGGTTCCGATGGCCTGCCCGGCTACAAGACGCGCCGCTCCATCGGCCAGTGGCAGGAAAAGAACGGCATGAAGCCGACCTGCTATCCCGAGGCCCACATGATCGGCAAGCTCAAGTAAATTCTAGTGGTGCAGGTCGATATGCGCCTTGAAGAACAGGTCGTCGCTGGGCGGAATGGCCTGGCGTTCGATCATCCGGTGCACATGCGGCCCCGCTTCGCCGCGATGCAGCGCCCTTAGCCGGTCGGTGTTTTCGCCGTCCACCTGGGTTCGCCGCTGGTTGTGGCGGATATACTCGACCCAGGTCGGCGTGTGGTAGGTCTCGGTCCAGGAGCCCGGCTTTTCCAGATCGCGCATCAGCGCCCAGTTGCGGGCGCCGTCGCGGATGCGGATGCGCCGCCGCTCGCCCATCAGCTTCAGGAATTCCGGCACGTCGAGATCGTCGATCTCGTAATCGACCTGGATGACCACAGGCCCGCTGCGCGGCGTGATATCGAGGCCGAGCGACGGCTCGGTGAAGCGGTTGAGCGGATCGAGGTTGAGCGTCTCGAAAGCAGGCATGGCGAATTTCAGCCCGATGACGATGCCGAGCAGCATGACGACAGCCGACATCAGCAGCGCGTTGGCGACGCCGTAATTGTCGGCGGCGATACCCCAGATCCAGCTGCCCCCGGCAATCCCGCCGAAGGTCACGGTCTGGTAGAGCGACAGCGCCCGGCCGACCACCCAGCGCGGCGTCGACAGCTGCACGATGGTGTTGAACAGCGACAGCGCCAGCACCCAGCAGGCGCCCGAGATCACCAATCCCAAGCAGGTGACCGCCGAAACCGGGCTGAAGGCGGCAATCGCGGCGCTGAGCGCGAAGCCGGCAAACGACAGGCGCACGATCGTCTCGCTGGAGAAGCGCTCGCGCAGCCTTGCGTTCAGCACCGCGCCGCCGATAGCGCCGATGCCGAAGGAGCCGAGCATCAGGCCGTAGGTGAGCGGGCCGCCGACCACCAACTCCAGCGCCACGATCGGCAGGAGTGCCAGGATCGAGCTGGCGCTGATGCCGAAGATCAGCCCGCGCAGCATGACTTTCTGCAGGTTGGGCGACATCGAGATGTAGCGCAGCCCGGCGAAGATGGCGCTCCCGAGCGCCTCGCGCGGCAGCGTGGTCGCGGGATAGGTCGGCTTCCAGCGCATCAGCGCATAGATCAGCGCGAAATAGCTCATCGTATTGACGGCGAAGGCAGCAGCAGCGCCGGCGGCCGCGACGATGATGCCGCCGATCGCCGGCCCGACGCTGCGGGTAATGTTGAAGCCGACGCTGTTCAGCGTCACCGCGCCGGGCAGATCGGCGCGCGGCACCATGTCTCCCACCGACGCCTGCCAGGAGGGATTGTTGAGCGCCGTGCCGCAGCCGAGCAGGAAGGTGAAGAACAGGAGAAGCCAGGGAGAGAGGATGCCGAAGAAGGCGAAGATGCTGAGCAGCGCCGAGACCGCCAGCATGAAACACTGCGCCGTCAGCATCACCCGCCGTCTGTCGAAGCTGTCGGCCAGCGCGCCCGAAACCAGCGAGAAGAGCATGATCGGCAGAGCGGTGGAGGTCTGCACCAGCGCCACCATGTCGCCCGACGCGGTGATCATGGTCATCATCCACGCGGCGCCGACCGCCTGGATCAGGCCGCCGAAGTTAGAGGCGATGCTGGCGAACCAGATGGTGCGGTAGGTCTCGTGCCTGAGCGGTGCCAGTGTCGATGAAGTATAGGCCACGATTCCTCCCGTCGAATGCCATGCGCTGCGCCAAGCTATATAAGCGAAACGGCGATCAAGGCCACCGAGTGCCTGCCGCAACCGCGCCGCACCGCCGATGGAGCTTGCTATTTCGCGGAAACGGGCCTATATGGCTCTCAAATCTTGATCGCATTGATGAGGAGTGGGCCGCAAGGACCCGCTCTTTTTTATTACCGCGATCGCCCGAAAATATCGCTTAGGAGCGCATCGCTTGTCGGATTCGACGAACGCAGACAATGAACTTGAGCCGCGGCTGATCACCGAGACTGGCCTCGACCAGCGCCTCGCCGCCATCATCGAGCCTGTCCTCATCGACCTCGGCTACCGCCTGATCCGCGTGCGCATGCTCAACCAGAACGGCGCCACCATGCAGATCATGGCCGAGCGCAACGACGGAACCATGGATGTCGAAGGCTGCGAGGAGGTCTCGGTGGCCGTTTCTCCTGTTCTCGATGTGGAAGATCCGATCGATAAAGAGTATCATCTGGAAGTGTCGTCGCCCGGCATCGATCGCCCGATGGTGCGCAAGTCCGATTTCGTGCGCTGGCAGGGCCATCTCCTGAAGTGCGAGACCTCGATCATCGTCGGTGGTCGCAAGCGCTTCCGCGGCAAGATCGTTTCCAGCGACGTCGATGGCTTCACGCTCGAGCGTGACGAAGCTCCGGCCGGCGAGGAAAAGGCGATCGTCATTCCGTTCACGGCGCTTGCCGATGCGAAACTCATTCTGACCGACGATCTGATCCGTGATGCCCTGCGCGCCGACAAGCTGGCGAAGGCAGAGGCCGCGAACCAGAACGAAGCGGAAGACGAAGAATAAACCGATCAACTTGTGGCGCCGGGCAAGGGAAGCCTGGACGCCTAGACGGAGACAAAACACATGGCAGTCAGTGCGAACCGGCTCGAACTTCTGCAGATCGCAGATGCAGTCGCCCGCGAAAAGGTCATCGACCGCGAGATCGTGCTCGCCGCGATGGCGGACGCGATCCAGAAGGCGGCGCGCTCGCGCTACGGCACTGAATCCAACATCCGCGCCGACATCAACCCGAAGACCGGCGAAATCCGCCTCCAGCGTCTTCTCGAGGTTGTCGAGGCTGCCGAGGACTACTCGACGCAGATCCCGCTCGAGCTGGCCCGCGACCGTAACCCGGACGCAGCCCTTGGCGATTTCATCGCCGATCCGCTGCCGCCGATGGATTTCGGCCGTATCGCCGCCCAGTCCGCCAAGCAGGTCATCGTCCAGAAGGTCCGCGAAGCCGAGCGTGATCGCCAGTTCGACGAATTCAAGGATCGCGTCGGCGAGATCGTCAACGGCACCGTCAAGCGCGTCGAATACGGCAACGTCATCGTCGACCTCGGCCGTGGCGAAGGCATCATCCGCCGCGACGAAATGATCCCGCGCGAAAACGTCCGCTATGGCGATCGCGTCCGTGCATACGTATATGACGTTCGTCGCGAACAGCGCGGTCCGCAGATCTTCCTGTCGCGCACGCATCCGCAGTTCATGGTCAAGCTCTTCACCATGGAAGTGCCGGAAATCTACGACGGCATCATCCAGGTGAAGTCGGTTGCCCGCGATCCGGGTTCGCGCGCCAAGATCGCCGTGATCTCGAACGACAGTTCGATCGATCCTGTTGGTGCCTGCGTCGGTATGCGTGGTTCGCGCGTTCAGGCCGTTGTCGGCGAGCTTCAGGGCGAAAAGATCGACATCATTCCCTGGTCGCAGGACCCGGCGACCTTCGTCGTCAACGCCCTGCAGCCGGCTGAAGTCGCCAAGGTCGTTCTCGATGAAGATGCCGAGCGCATCGAAGTCGTGGTTCCGGACGAGCAGCTGTCGCTGGCCATCGGCCGCCGCGGTCAGAACGTTCGCCTCGCTTCGCAGCTGACCGGCTGGGATATCGACATCATGACGGAAGCCGAAGAATCGGAACGCCGTCAGAAGGAATTCAACGAGCGCACCAACCTGTTCATGGATTCGCTCGACGTCGACGAAATGGTCGGCCAGGTTCTGGCCTCCGAAGGCTTCGCCGCCGTTGAGGAGCTCGCTTACGTCGAACTCGACGAAATCGCCTCGATCGACGGTTTCGACGAAGACACCGCGCAGGAAATCCAGACCCGCGCCCGCGAATATCTCGAAAAGCTCGAAGCCGAGATGGACGAGAAGCGCAAGGCGCTCGGCGTTTCCGACGAACTGCGTGGCATCGACGGCATGACCGCCCAGATGATGGTTGCCCTCGGTGAGGACGGCATCAAGACGATGGAAGACTTCGCCGGCTGCGCAGCCGACGATCTCGTCGGCTGGAGCGAGCGCAAGAACGGCGAGACCAAGAAGTTCGAGGGCCTGTTCTCGAAGTTCGACGTTTCGCGCGTCGAAGCTGAACAGATGGTCGTTCAGGCCCGCCTCGCGGCTGGCTGGATCACCGAAGAGGACCTTGCGAAGGAAGCGGAAGCTGAAGAAGCTCCCGAGGCCGAGCAGGAAGTTTAATGTCTGCGCGTGAGCCTACCGTTTCTCCTGAGGACGACGATCTTGCAGGTTATGACGTGAATGGTCGCATGTGCATCGTGACGCGCGAAAGCGGATCGCCGGATGAGCTGATCCGCTTCGTCGCCGCTCCCGATGGGACGGTGGTGGCCGACCTGAAGCGTCAGCTTCCGGGTCGCGGCTGCTGGGTGAAGATCGACCGCGCTCTGGTCGACAAGGCGGTGGCGAAGAAATCCTTCGCCCGCGCCCTGAAAACGGATGTGAAGGCGGCCGCCGATCTCGGCGAGACCGTCGACAAGCTGCTGATGCAGCAACTGATGCAGATGATGAACATGGCCCGCAAGGCCGGACAGTTCATCACCGGCGCCTCGAAGGTGGATGCCGCGATCCGCAGTGGCGCGGCGCTTGCCGTGTTCCATGCAACGGACGCGGCGGCCGACGGCGTGAGAAAGATCGACCAGGCCCGCAAGGCCTGGCACCTCGGAATGGAGACCGAGGAGGAAATACCTTCCTACAAACTCTTCTCGGAGAGCGAAATGGAAGGCCTGATGGGTCAGAACGCTTTTATCCATGCTGCAGTGCTTGCAGGGCAGGCGGGTGAGGGTGTAGTGAAGCGCGCAAAGATGCTCGAACAGTACCGCAATGGCGGTCAGTCCCGGGCAGCGGGCGGCGCTGGCCGGCAAAAACAATGATACGGTCACCGGACTTGTCCGGCCCGATGTCATTGATCGACATTTTGATTGACAGGGACTGATGACGTCATCGCTCCCTGTCCGAAGGAACGGGAACGAATGACCGATAGCAATGACGACAAGACACTGAACGGCCCGGGCAAGAAGACTCTGACCCTGAAACCGTCGGGCGTAAGCCAGGGCACCGTGCGCCAGGATATGGGCCGCGGTCGCACCAAGGCGGTCGTTGTCGAGACCCGCAAGCGGCGCCCGATGCGCCCGGAAGACGAACAGCGCCCGATCACCCCGGTGGCAGCACCGGCAGCGCCCGTACGCGCCGC
>NZ_DDHH01000024.1:0-25966 GCF_002338015.1 Rhizobium sp. UBA1881 | reverse complement strand
GGGATCGACTGTATCGTCGGAATCGAGCACCGCCAGCCAGCGGCCGGTGGCGGCCGAGATCGCGGCGTTGCGCGCCGCCGACGGGCCGCCGTTGCGGGCGAGCGCGATCAGCCGGACGTTGCGGTCGGCATAGCTTTCGGCGATCGCCCTGGTTTCATCGGCCGAACAGTCGTCGGCGACGATCACCTCGACCGTGACGCCGCGCTGGGCAAGCGCGCTGTCGATCGCCTTTCCGAGCGTCGCCGCCGCATTATACGCGGCGATGATAAAGCTGACGTCGGGCATGTCTTGCTTCATGCAGCCTCCGCCGTTCCGTACTGGCGGATTTCGCGCACGCCGAGCAGGCCGCTGACGACGCCGGAATGCATGACGCCGCGGAGGGCATAGCGGTAGCGCGGCACGGCCGAGAAGACGCAGGCGAGGGCGGCAGCGTAGCAGAAGCCGGCCTTTGCCGCGGCGAGCACGATCTGCTTCGTCCGGTTGAGGCCGCCGCAACCTGTCTCCTGCAGCAGCCGCCCGTGCGTCTGGCCGAAGCGGAAGCGGCGCTTGGCGAGCCAGGAGAGATCGGCGCGGTTTTCGGTCACGGGTTCATAGACATAGGCCTTCTCGGCAAAGGCGATCTTGCCGCCGGCGTCATGCATGTGGCTGAAGAATTCCGTGTCTTCACCGCCCGTATGGCCGAGCGCCAGATTGAAGCGGCGGCCGGCAAGGCTTTGCGAGGAGAGGCGCAGCAGGACGTTGCAGGTATAGCCGGTGCGGATTTCGCCGTTGACCCAGACGGGGAGCGTCGAATGGAAATCGCCGACCCGCATCCAGCGTGGCGCGGTGTCCGCGTAGACGCTGCGGACAGGTCCGAGAACGGCGTCGGCCTTGGTTGATCGGGCGGTCGAGAGCAGCTCGACCAGCCAATCCTCGCTGGCATCCTCGTCGTCGTCGATGAAAGCCAAGAAGTCGCCGGTGGCGTTGTCGAGGCAGGCATTGCGGGCGATCGAGATATTCGATGCCGGGCAATGCACATAGGCGATTTCGTGGGCGATGCGCGGACGAAGCGCCTCGACGCGCTCCCTGGCGCTCGGCGTCTTGTCGTTATCGGCGACGATGATGCGCAGCCGCGAGCCGGGAGGGACCTCGAGGACGGCCAGTGACAACAGCGCTTCGTCGAGTGATGCGCGGCGATAGGTGCAGATGCCGATGTCGATCTGCAATTGTCTCGTCTGCTGCTTTTTCGTTTGCTCGGGGGGCTGGTTCACGACGCCACCTTTCTGCCGCGGAAGCTGAGGAGTTCCATCCAGAAGCCGGCCGACCAGGCGAAGTGCATGACCATGGCCGATACGGCGGCCAGCGGGCCGTAGGGATTGCGCTGGCCGATCGCCATCCAGAAACCGTAGCCGACGCAGGCGACTGCCCAGAGGCTGAACGGAATGACGGCGGCCCAGTTTACGACGGCGAGGAATGCGCCGATGAAGACGGGAACGACCAGAAGCGGCAGCATCTGGCGAACATTCGGCATGCTGCCGTGCTTCAGGATGTTCTTGGCGCGGCCGCGGCCATAGCCGAGATACTGCCGGAACAGCGTGGCGACGCTGGAGCGCGGGTAATAGACCATGCGGGTCTTGTCGGTCATCCAGATGCCGAAGCCTGCCTTCTTCAGGCGGTAGTCGAGTTCGGCGTCTTCATTGTGGCTGAAGGTCTCGTCGTAACCGCCGACGGCCTCGAAGGCGGCGATGCGCATCAGGGCGTGGTGCCCGTGATTGGTCCAATGGCCCTTGGCGCCTTCGCGATGCTTCGAGCCGCCATTACCGAGCTTGGAGTTCTGGGCGAAGGCGGTGGCCTTCTGGAACATGCCGAAGCCGACGGTTTCCATCGACACGACCACGGAATCGGCCTGAGTCGCGACGGCTTCCTCGACGAGGCGGCGGCAGTAATCGTCGGGATAGTCGCCATGGGCGTCGATGCGGATGAGATAGTCGTAGTCGCGGCCGAAGGTGGCGACGGCCAGATTGGTGGCGGCGCTCTGCAGGCGGCGGGGATTGTCGAGGAGCACGATGCGCGGATCGGACATGCTGATGCGGGCGACGATCTCGCGGGTCGCATCCTTGCTGCCGCCGTCGGCGACGACGATCTTGGCGTTCATGTGATCGATCTCGCGGCTCAGCTTGGCGAGCAGCGGCTCGATGTGCTTCTCTTCGTTCAAGCAGGGGATGATTATGAGACTGGAGACGCTGGAACTGGCATCAGGCTGCATGGTTGTCCACCCTTCTGGAGATACGGTTTTCGGTGCGGATGCACTGCTGTCGCCCCTCTCGACGGCAGCAGGCACAAGGCGGGAAAGGCTGGCGACGAGCGCTTCGCAGTCGCTGCGGTCGGCAAGCCAGGTTTTCTGATCAGTGGCGGCGACGGCGTCGCTGAGCGCATGGTAGCGCTCGCCGGTCATGGTTTCGAACAGTGTGCGCAGCGCTGCCGGGCTTGCATCCGGAAGGGCAAGGCCGATTGATTTTTCACGCAGGAAGCGAGCGGTCTGCGTGCCTTCGAGCGCGATCGGAACGGTGCCGTAGAGGCATCCCTCGTAGAGCCTGTTCGGTAGCAGCCAGCTGGAGTTCAGGCCTTCCTCGAAGAAATCGATCGCCCAGGAGAAGTGGACTTCGTCGTAGATCGCCCTCAAATCCTCGGGGTTCTTGTAGGGGCCTTCGAAGCGGAGATAGGGTTCGCTGGCGACGAAGCCGTCGAAATCCTCGAATTCGGAATAGGCGGGGCGCCCGCGCAGCACGATCTCGACGCGGCCTTCCATGAGGCGCGAGAACTCGGCGAGCATGGTCAGCGACTTCCGGCAACGCAGCGCGCCGAACCAGCCGATCTTCCAGGGCTGGCCGGGCTGTTTCAGCGGGCGGGCGATGGTCGGCTGGACTGTCTGGTCGATCGATATGACCTTGTTTTCGACGAGCAGTGTGGAGGCCTTGATGCCGGAGCGCGGCGCGAAGTGGTGTTCGATGAAGGCGGGCGAGCTCGTCATGATCAGCTGCGCGTTGCGGCCGAAACGGGCCTCGGCGCCGCGCATGATTTTGCCGACCATGTCGTCGCGCGACAGCAGCCGGTGAATGTCGAGGCATTCATAGACGACGGGCACATCGCCGCCGAACATCGTATTGGCGCGATCGGCGACCGCGAGCGCTTCGAGGTTGCGGCCGATGATGACGTCGGGCTTCTCGACTGTCTTCAGCAGGCCCTTCAGCCCGCTCATCGCTTTCACGACAGCGCCGATGCGCTGCGCGAACTTGGCGTCGGCGGTGCGGCCAAGCTCGATCGGCGTGAGGCCGTGCACTTCGGCGAGACGGTTTTCGCCGCGACGGAAGCCGGCCAGCGTCACATCCGCGCCGCCCTCGCGCAGCATCAGCACCCGCCGCCGGACGGCGGGATCCGCAAGATCATGCACGAGATACAGGACTTTGAGCATGGCACTCCTTGTCATTTGTGCGCCTTCGGCGCCGATCAGTTCAGCGTGCATGCGATCGATTCAGGGAACTGGCACTTGTCGCCGGGGGCCGTGTAGGCGAAGCGGTCGACTTCCAGCGATGTCGGCTTGGTGTAGGCGAACTTGCCCATCCAATCCTTCAGCGTGTCGGTGCCCCAGAGGCTGAAGAAAATCTTCTGCTGGCTATCCGGGATCTTCGAGGGATCGGTGACATCCTGCACGAGCTTGCCGTTCAGATAATAGCGTAGCCGGCCGGGCTCCCAGACGAAGGCGTAGTCGTTGAAGCCGTCATCGGCATTGGCGCCGATCGGAACCAGCTTCTCATTGCCGCCCTTGGCCTTGATGTATTGGTTGACCTGCACCTGGCCGGAGTTCTTACCGAGGACCTCGAAGTCGATCTCGTCGTGCGGCTGCTTGTCGGCCGGGCCGATATAGGTGAAGAAGGCGGAGTTCAGGCCGGAACCGGTGCCCGCCTTCATGCGGGCCTCATAGGTGCCGTAGCCGAAGCGCTTCTTGGTCTGGATCTCGCCGCAGAGATAGTTGCGGTCCTTCGACTGACCTTCGGCAAACGAGAGCTGCAAGGCGCCGCCCTCGACCTTCACCTGGTTTTTCGACCATGTGCAGTTCTGATGCGGGCCGTTGTTCCAGCCGTCGGAGATGTACCAGACGCTGCGGTCGAGCTTATCGAAATTCTCGACGAAGGAGGGGGCACTCGGTTGCTGGCCTGCCTGCTGGGCGAAAGCCGGGGAGGCGCCGATGAGGAGCGTGCCGATGATGCCGAGTGTGGGGCAAAGTTTTCGCGCATGGGCGATTTTGGTCGTCATGTGTCACCTTTGCTGTGTAGCGAGTTTGGAAGGAGCCGCGCCCGCGGAAACCGGCTTGTCATACGGCTTCTTGGCCCGCGCGCCGGTCATGACGGCGTAGAGGCGAGGGGCGATCTTGCGGCAGAGGTTGTTCGAGAAGGCCAGGAAAGGAAACAGGACCGCCAGCGACAGCAGGAAGAAGGCCGGGTAGAAGCTGACGCCGGCCTTGCCCCAGACGATCCACATGAAGATCAGCAGCGGATAGTGGCCGCAGAATATCCAGAAACTCAGGCTGCCGGTTTTCGACAGGCGCTGGCCGATCGATGTCTCGATCAGCGGCGCCGACAAGAGCCAGAAGCCGAGCGCGCCGAAGATGGCGAGCGTGTTGCGCAGGAACTGCACCCAATCCGGCAGGCTCGGGCCAGTCATGTAGATGACGGTGGCCAATGCCGCGCAGCTGCCGAACAGCAGGGCGCCGCCCAGCGACGCGTACCGGTCGAGCGCCTTCAGGTCGATCTTGTTGAGACCGATGTAGATGCCGAGGCTGAAGGAGAAGAGGATCGACCGCTTCAGGACGATATAGAGCGAGCCTTCCGGAATGACGGCGACGACAAGCAGGGTCGCCAGCGTCAAAAGCGGCGCATGGCGGATCAGCCATGCCAGCAGCGGCGACAGCAGGATGCAGACGAAGAGGTCGCGCAGGAAATAGAGCGGCACGTTGACCGGGAAGTCTTCGACCGCGAAGAGCTGGGTCATCAGTTCGCGCGCGGAGGCCTGCCACGGGTTCGGCACGTAGCCTTCGCCAAGGCCGACGCCGAGTGCCAAGAGGATCGCCAGGAAGAACAGCCCGTTCCACAAGAGGAATGGCAGGAGCACGGTCTTGGATTTCGTGCGTACCGTTTTCAGGTAGCTGAAGTTCTCCAAGCCACCACGGAACAGGAGATAGCCGGAAATCGCACTCAGGCAGGGCACACCCACCCTGAACAGCGCTTCCGCCAGGAATACTCTCAGCCAATCGAAGGCGCCGTAGGTCCCGACGAAGGGACTGGTCTGGTCGCTGAATGGTATGTGTACGAAGACGATGCCCGAAATGAGCACAATCCGCATCAGGTTGATCCGTGAGGACACGTTGGTATCAACATTCACGTTGTCAGTCACCCCTTTTGGGTCGCAGCTCCCCTTTGCAACCGTTTCAATCAGAGCAGACTTCAGCCCGCAGCGAGGGAAGTTAGGGCGAATTCACGGAAGAAAATATGGCACTGCAACAAAAGTGATCGATCACGCCGGTTCGTAACGGATACTACTTGCCGTAACAGATCGCGAAAAATGCGCGGCCTAGGTGTCTCTGCCCCGGCCAGAAGCCAGTGTCAGCAGTGCATTCAAGAAAATGATTATATTCACTGGCTTAGGCGCAAATGGCGTGGTGCGGCGCACGAAAGTTTTTATCAAATGAGAGGAAATGTTACAGCAGCCGTCCGCAAGTGGTTCACCATTTATGGTCGGAATGGGGCGGTTTGATCCGGAATGGAGCGTTTCCGGATCGAGGGGCCGTCAGCGGTCTTCGTGCCGCCTTTGACAAATTTCGGCCGAAATGCCCCTGATGCTTGTGCGGTGCAGCAGCTGGCCTAGATGGCACGGCTAAATGTGCCGACCGAAGCACCAATTCGAACCTCTCAGGGAGAGAGTATGGCGACTTTCACGATCATTATTCCGTTCTATCAGCGGGATGACGGCATCCTCAGACGGGCGCTTGCGTCGGCGTTTGCGCAGAGTTTTCAAGACTTCGATATCATCGTCGTCGACGATCAGTCGCCCTATGCGCCGGCAAGCGAGCTGGCGCCGCTGACCGCCGAAGAGCGGGCGCGAATCACCGTCGTCAGCCAGCCGAACGCCGGGCCGGGCGGCGCGCGCAATACCGGGCTCGATCATGTTCCCGCCGATACGCGCTATGTCGCGTTTCTCGATTCGGACGACATCTGGACCCCGGATCATCTGAAGAACGCGTTCACGGCCATGGATACGCTCGGCGGCGATTGCTATTGGGCGTCGATCGAGGGCGGGGCGGAGTTCGACTATCACTTCGGGATCGCGGCGCTTGCGAAGATCGACGGCGCGAAGCGTCTGATGGAGACGCCTGACATTCTCTCGGTTCCCGATATCGCCGGTGTGATGATCAACGACTGGGCCTTCCTGCACATGTCGTGCATGGTCATCGGCCGCCCCCTGATCGAGACGGTGCGTTTCGACGCGGCATTGCGGCTGGCGGCCGAAGACGTTTTGTTCTTCTGCGACTGCATGCTGGCGGCCAAGCAGGTTCTGCTCTGCGCCGATGCGGGCGCGCTGCGCGGCGAGGGGATCAACATCTTCCACGGCGTCGACAACACGTCGCCGGAATATCTGAAACAGCAGTTCATCACCTGGATGGCGCTCGATCGGCTGGAAAGCCGCTTCGCCTCGCGGCCGCGCGAGATCGCGACGATCCAGTCCTACAAGAGCCGGGCGCGCAAGCAGGCACTGTGGGGGCAGGTGGGGCAGCTCAAACGCCGCCGCCGCCCCGATTTCGGCCTGCTCGCCCGCTGGCTGGTGCAGGATCCGCGGTTGATTCAGAGCGCATTCCAGCTCGCCGCGGGTAAGCTGGTAAAGTAACGCGCTACTCCGCCGGCGCGTCGAGCAGATAGCGAAGGCGGTCGCCGCTTGAGGTGACCGCCACGCCATCCGGGTTGCGCCAGCGCTCCGTCTTGTCGGCGAGGATGCCGCCGGCGATTGCCGGGAAGGCGGAGGGATGCGTCGCGACATAGGCGATCGCGGCGCCGGCGCCCTTCTGGTTCTTGATGTCGAGGAAGTGGCGCAGTTCGTATTTGGCGCGAATGTGCTGTTCGTGCCGGCGCACGGCGTCCGCCGCCATCGGCTTCAGCTTGAAATCCTTGAGAAGCGAACGGTCTGCCTCGTAAAGGCGGCGCAGGTCTTCCGTGCGGTGGCTGCCGCTTAGCGAATTGCCGCGCACGACGGCGCCGTAGCCGCAGCTGTGGATCACCTTGTAGCGGGCGCCGAGTGCCAGTGCGCGGATGTAGAGATCGTAATCCTCGCCGAGGCGCATGTCCTCGCGGTAGCGGAGTTGGTGCTTGTCGAGAAAGCTTCGGCGCATCACGGGCTTCAGGAAGCCGATCTCGCCGCGGCGCACGCCGCGCTTTGATATGTTGCCGTCCACGAAGGTCGTCAAGTCGAGATAGAGAGGGTTTTCGGCGAAGCGATCGAGCTTCTGCGGCGCCTGGGCGACCGTGTCGGCATCGACGAAGGCGATGTTGTCGGCCACGAACTCCCAATCATTGTCCGAGAGCATGCGGGAGAAGCGGCCGGCGAAGAAGAAATCGTCGGCGTCCAGGATGGCGATCAGCGGTGCTGTGGAGATATCGATGGCATGATTGCGCGCGGCCGACGGGCCCCTGTTCTTCTCGAACCTGACGATCCTGAGCCTGCCGGTGGCGTCGTTGCCGCGTTCGGCGGCCTCCGCTGTGGAATCGCTCGAGCCGTCGTCGACGACCACGACTTCGGCGACCTCAGGCTCGAGAAGTGCTGATCTGACGGCGATTTCGATCGTATCGGCCGCGTTCTTGGCGGCGATGATGACGCATATGCTAGCTGTTTCAGCCACGCTCTACCTCCGTTGTTTCGCCCAAGACCTAGGACGTTGCAGCGCAGCAGACAACAAAGAGCGCTTCACATGATGTTACGAAGGGTGGGTTCGTGAGCGGCGAACGGGCAGTCAGGCTGCCCTTGGCGCTTAGCGATTGAACGGCTCGGAGCTGTTGAAAGGCGGTACGTGAAGCTTCTCAGCTTCCTCGGCGCGGCCGGGCGCGCGCTTGGCGCCGTTGCGCTCCTTGCTTTCCTTCCAGACGAGGTAGAGCACGCCGCCGAAATAGCCTGCCTGCAGCAGGATCGCGCAGATCACGGTCTTGATGATGGTGCCGGATAGAGAGCCGCTCAGCCAATAGGTCGCAACGGCGAACACGGCGAGTGCGCCCAACATGCTGACAAAAACGCGAGGTGCATACATTTGTTGCCTCCCCAGATGGTGCCCTTCAATGAACAGCCATTGAATACGCGGCCACACCAGGACCATTTTGTAGATTCTTTTTACAGGACTTCGTCATGTAACTAAAGCGGTGAAGACGTCTTTTGCGCCTGTATTCAGTAACTACAAGCGTCACCTTAAAGGTTTGTTCCGCGTATTGGTAAAAATGCCACTTATCGGCCCGCGCGCCCGGCAATCGGAAAACGTCGTTAAAGTTGGGTTTCGATCCGAGGGTTGCATCGATTTCGGCAATGCACGTTCTTGTTTATGCCACAATCGATACCCGCTGAGGTGTAGTGGCCGCGTTTCGCATTCAACTTTTATTACAAAGTTTTAATTTCAAACGATTTGTGAGTGCGGCGCAAAACTGATGCTGCGATGCAATAAAACGGCTCCGTTCAAGTTTAAAAAAAGGTCCGTTGGAGAAGTGATGGCCGTAACCAAGAACTTTCGACCGAGCCCCGTCACCCCTGTAAACTTCGTTCAGGGTGTATTGGCAAGAAGTCACAGGACATTTTATTTCGGTCTGCAAATATAGTTTTGATCGCTTTGGTGGAATCTAAATATGTTTCAGCGACCTCTGAAATACAAAAAGTTGAACAAATGTTTCCAAAACCGTTCGATAACGAGCGGTTTTAAAAACGTGGCTTAAAAAAACAAAATCCCCTCATACACTCCCAACTCGTCAGCGCTAGCTAAGCGTCCTGAGCCTTAACCGACCAAACGGCAAACATAAGTGGAGTTACCTCTATGAAGTCTGCGACGAGATCGGACAGTTCGCCATTTTATGGCGCAGTTCACGAAAACGCGTTCCCGCCCACAGGCGGTTTCGCAAAACGGGCATTCGATGTGTCCGCCGCCTGCCTCGGGCTTCTGTTTCTGAGCCCAATCTTTTTGATGGTGATGCTGCTTGTGAAGCTCACGGACAAGGGTCCGGCCTTCTATGGCCATCGCCGTATCGGCCACAATGGCCAGGAATTCCGTTGCCTGAAGTTTCGGACAATGGTCACCAATGGCGACAAGGTTTTGCAGGAATACCTGCGCAACAACCCTTCCGCCATGGATGAGTGGCGCGCCACGCGCAAGCTGCAGAACGACCCTCGGGTAACTGCCGTTGGCGCCGTGCTGCGCAAGCTGAGCCTTGATGAGCTTCCCCAGCTCTTCAACATCATTCGCGGTGAGATGAGTGTCGTCGGTCCGCGTCCCGTCGTTCAAGACGAACTTGAAATGTACGAGCACGCTGCCGTCTTCTATCTGCAGTCCCGCCCAGGCCTTACCGGCCTCTGGCAGGTCAGCGGACGCAACGACGTCTCCTATGCCGCTCGCGTCGCTTTCGACACCCACTACGTCGAAAACTGGTCGATGGCCCGGGACGTTGCGATCATCGCAAAGACCATTCCCGCCGTCTGCGCTCAGCGCGGAAGCTACTAACGGCATCCTTACGCCCGACGAGCACGTCTTATGGCTCGCCGTCGGGACGAAACACGGGGAAAAATATGAACGAACGTCTATTTGGCAGTCAGGCTGGGCGATCCCGTGCCCTTCGATCCGGTGTTGCAGTCGCTGCCGGGTTGAGTGCATTCCTGCTGTCCTCATTCATTGCCAGCGCGGACGACTACCGCCTTGGAACCATGGATAAAGTGAAGATTCGAGTTGCCGAATGGCAGACAGCGGATGGGACGATCCGCGACTGGTCTGTCGTCAGCGGCGACTACACGGTTGGCCCGTCCGGCAGCATTTCGCTGCCATTCGTCGGCGATCTCGCTGCTTCCGGGCAGACGACCGACGCCATCGCCAAGCAGATCGGCATGGCCCTTCAGAAGCAGTTCGCCCTGAAGGACCGGCCGTCGGCATCCGTCGAATTGTCGGAATTCCGCCCTGTCTATCTCTCCGGAGACGTGGAGAAGCCGGGTGAGTTTCCGTTCGCGCCGAACCTCACCGTCGCCAAGGCCGTCAGCCTTGCCGGCGGCCTTCGCCGGGCCGATTCCGGCCAGCGGTTCGCCCGCGATTTCATCAACGCCAAGGGCGACGCCGTCGTCTACATGGCGGACAGGGCACGGCTTCTGGTGAAGCAGGCTCGTCTTCAGGCCGAAATCGACAACAAGGATAGTTTCGAGATTCCGGCCGAACTGAAGGACAAGCCGGAGGCGAGAGCGCTCGTCGACAGCGAGAACGCGCTCATGAACTCGCGCAAGAAGCGGCTGACGCTGCAGCTTCAGGCACTCGATGACTTGAGGGCTCTGCTGCAGAGCGAAGTCGAGACGCTTGCCAAGAAGACGCAGACCCAGACCCGCCAGCTAGAGCTTGCCACGGCCGATCGCGACAAGGTCGACGATCTCGCCGAGAAGGGGCTGGTGCTCAGCGCCCGCAAGATGACGGCCGAGCAACGCGCGGCCGATCTCGAGGCGATGCTTCTCGACATCGACACGAACTCGCTCAAGGCCAAGCAGGATATCAGCAAGGCCAACCAGGACGAGATCACGCTTCGCAACGACTGGGACGCTCAGCTCGCCCAGGAAAAGCAAAGTGCCGACGCGCAGCTCGACCAGCTCAACCTGAAGCTCACGACGAGCAACTCGCTGATGGCCGAGGCGCTGACCCAGTCGACGGACGCGGCCCGCTTCGACACGTCGACGGGTGCGGCCAGCATTGCCTACTCCGTCATTCGTGACGTGGACGGCAAGCCGAAGGAAATCCCGGTGCAGGAAAGCACCGCGTTGCAGCCCGGCGATCTGATCAAGGTCACCGCCGGACTGGCCATGAGGTAACGAGGCAGTATGCGTATCGCTAAGTCGGCGCTCATTCAGCCCGGCGGGAATGTGGCCTATGCCGTTTCCGCCGTGGCGATTTCGCTTTTTTCGTTCGCCTACTCGCTTCGGTTCGGGCAGGTGTCGATCCTGCTTTACTATGCGCTCTGGCTGCCGCTGATCGCGGTCGATTACCGCAAGGTGCTCGGCAACTACAATCGCTACATCTGGATCTACGCGTTTGCGGCGATCGCCTTCCTGTCGGTCTTCTGGTCGGCGGCACCCAGCGTTTCGATGCGCGCCGCCATTCAATATTTCACGCAGGTGCTTTGCACGCTGATCGCGGTCAGGGTGCTGGATGCCAAGACGCTGACGCTCGGCATGGTCGCCGGCATCGGCATCGTGCTCGTCTATTCGGTGCTCTTCGGGCATTACGAGCTCGACGTGATCGACAACACCTACAGCTTTGTCGGCGCCTTCGCGTCGAAGAACCAGCTCGGGTTCTACGCCTCGCTCGGCCTGATCGCCTGCTTCGCGACTGTCTTCATCTTCGGCGAACGCCGTCCGTCTTGGTTGGCTGCGACCGGTATCGTCGGGCTGCTGTCGGCCTATTGCCTGATGATGTGCCAGTCGGCGACCTCGGTACTGACCGCCGTCGTGGTTCTGGCGCTGATGGTTGGCCTGCGTGTCGTGCTGACGCTGACGCCCGACCAGCGCAAGCTGCTCGTCATCGGTGGCGGTGTCGCGGTGATCGTGCTTGCTGTTGCCGGTGTCTATCTCGGCGCGGTCGATGCCGTGCTCGGGATCTTCGGCAAGGATTCGACGCTGACGGGCCGCACCTATCTGTGGCAGCAGGGGATCAAGGCTGCGGCCGACAATCCCTATTTCGGCGTCGGCTATCAGGCCTATTGGGTTCAGGGCTTCTCGGAGCCGGAGCGTCTCTGGGAAGAGTTCTTCATCGGCTCTCGCAGCGGCTTCCACTTCCACAATACCTATATCGAAACGACGGTGGAGCTCGGCCTCGTCGGCCTGGCAATCCTGGTCTTCACTTTCCTGAAGATCCTGTGGGGGCATCTCCGTCGCTTGATCGAAGACATCAGGAACGATGAATCCTACCTGCTGTTTGCCATCTGCGTGCTTTTGTTGATCCGCTCCTTCGTCGAGATCGACATTTTGACGCCCTATAATGTCGGGACGTTCCTGTTCTATTTCTGCGCCGGAAAGCTGATGAGCGTGCGCCGCCAGCCTGATGTCGCGGCATGGGCGCGGCAGGCACGGCAGCCCGAACCTTTGATGCATTAGCACTTAACAGCATTGTCGGCCGGCACTGACCGGTCATTTGAGGAAACCGGATGAAGACCCTTTACGGCATCCAATATCTGCGCGCCTTCGCGGCGCTTGCTGTCGTCGTTTTTCACGCGGCCGAGAAGTCCGGCGAGCACTTCGCCATCGGGGCTGCCGGTGTCGATGTGTTCTTCGTCATCAGCGGCTTCATCATGTGGGTGATCAGCGAGCGCCGGCCGATGACGCCGCAGGGCTTCCTCATCGACCGCCTGCGCCGCATCGCGCCATCCTACTGGCTGGTAACAGCAATCATGATCGCCGGCGCCGTGACCGGGCTGTTTCCGAACCTGCAATTGACGACGTCGCATATCCTGGCGTCGCTGTTCTTCATTCCCGCGCATTCGCCGAGCACAGGCGACATCTGGCCGGTGCTTGTGCAGGGGTGGACGCTCAATTTCGAGATCTTCTTCTACGTGCTCTTCGCCGGCGCACTGTTTCTGCCGCGCAAATGGCGTCTCGCCTTTCTGCTCGCGCTGTTCGGCGGCTTCTTCCTGGCCGGGCAGATCCTGCAGCCGACGACGCCGGCGCTCTACACCTACACGCGGCCGATCATTCTCGAGTTTGTCGGCGGCGTATTGATCGCCGAGCTGTGGCTGCGCTGGTGGATCGCCGGCACCAGCCTCGGGCTTGCCTGCGTGGGCGCCGCCCTATCCGGTTTCGCCGCCATCCATCTGATGGGCGCCGAGTTCAATGCCGGGATCTGCGGTCCGCTGGCGATGGTGCTGGTCTACGGGATGGTGTCGCTTGAGGCCGCCGGAAGCCTCGGCCGCATGCCGCTGCTCACCTATCTCGGCGACGCCTCCTATTCGATCTATCTCTGGCACACGCTGGCGATCTCGGTGGTCGCCAAGGCGGGGCAGGTGATCGGCCTCTCAGCCACCGTCATGGCTCCGGTGTGCGTCCTTGCCGGCGTGGTTCTTGGAACCGCGGCCTACGAACTCATCGAAAAGCCGCTGAGGAAGCTGCTTTCCAGCTCGCGCTCGAAACAGGCCACACTCGCCCGCAGAGCCTCATGACGAGGCTTCGGCAGGCGGGGCGCCCGCATCCGGTGCCGCAGTTTCCGCGGGCCGGGCCTTCCTTCTGAACGAGCGCAGCGCGACATAGAAGACGGGTGTCAGGAACAGACCGAAGATCGTGACGCCGAGCATGCCCGAGAAGACGGCGGTGCCGAGCGACTGGCGCATTTCGGCGCCGGGGCCGGTCGCGATCGCAAGCGGCAGCACGCCGAAGATGAAGGCGAACGCCGTCATCAGGATCGGCCGCAGGCGCAGATGGCTCGCCTCGACGGCTGCCTCCACCGGCGATTTGCCTTCGTCTTCCGCCTGTCGGGCGAACTCGACGATCAGGATCGCGTTCTTGGCCGCAAGGCCGATCAAGACGATCAGGCCGATCTGCGTCAGCACGTTGTTGTCCATGCCCCGGAACCAGACGCCGATCAGCGCCGCGAGCACCGCCAGCGGGACGATCAGGATGATGGCCAGCGGCAGCACCCAGCTTTCATACTGTGCCGCGAGCGCCAGGAAGACGAAGATGACCGACAGGGCGAAGATATAGACGGCCGTGTTGCCGGTGTGGGTTTCCTGGTAGGCGAGTTCGGTCCATTCGAAGGTCGTGCCCGGCGGCAGGATCTTGGCGGCCAGCGCCTCCATCTTCTTCAGCGCGTCGCCCGTCGATGTGCCGGGTGTCGGATTGCCCTGCAGCGGCACGGACACATACATATTGTAGCGCTGGACGAGGGCAGGGCCGCTGGAATCCTGGATATCCATCAGCGTGCCGAGCGGCACCAGCGCGCCGGTCGCCGAACGCACCTTGAGGCCTAAAATATCCTCGCGGTCCATGCGGTATTGCCGGTCGGCCTGGGCGCGGACCTGGTAGACGCGGCCGAAGGCATTGAAATCGTTGACATAGGCGACGCCGAGATTGATCGACAGCGCGTTGAAGATATTGGGAATCGGCACGTTCAGGAAACGGGCCTTGTCACGGTCGATGGCCAGATAATATTGCGGGCTGGCATCGGAGAATGTCGTGAAGACGCCGGTCAGACCTTCGGTCGTCGCGGCGGCGCCCATCATCTGCCGGGCAAGGCCGAGAACGCGGGTCATGTCGGCGTTTTCAAGATCGAGGATCTGCATCTTGAAGCCACCGGAATTGCCGACGCCGCGCACCGAAGGCGGCGGGACGGCGATGATGAAGGCCTCCTGGATGCTCTGCAGCTTGCCGAAAAGCTCGCCGATGATCTTGTTGGCGGTCTCGCCGCCTTCCTCGCGCTCGGCAAAGGACTTGAACGGCACGAAGACGACGCCGGAATTGGAGGCGTTGGTGAAGGTCGCGCCGCTGAAGCCCGCGAACTGCACGGCATTGCCGACGCCGGGGACCGTGCGGGCGATATCGCCCACCTGTTTCACCACCGCATCGGTACGCGCCAGCGACGCGCCATCAGGAAGCTGCACGACGACGATGGCGTAGCCCTGGTCCATGGTCGGGATGAAGCCCGAGGGGACCTTGGTGATCATGAAGTATGTGGCGCCGAGCAGGCCCGCGAAGACGAGCAGCGAGCAGGTGATGCCGATCCAGCTTTTGACGAGATGCCTGACGATCCACGAGTAGCCGTGGCTCAGGCGATCGAAGCCGTTGTTGAAGCCATTGGCGAGGCCTCGCCCGAAACGAAGGGCGATGTTGTTGCGCGTGTGCTGGTGATCGTGGCTTCTGAGCAGAATACCGGCCAGCGCCGGCGACAGCGTCAGCGAGTTCAGCGCGGAGATCGCGGTGGTGACCGAGATGGTCACGGCGAACTGCTTGTAGAACTGGCCGGAGATCCCTGGAATGAAGGCGGTAGGCACGAAGACGGCGATCAGCACCAGCGAGATGGCGATAACCGCGGTGCCGACCTCGTCCATCGTCACATGCGCGGCCTCCTTCGGCGTCATGCCTTTGGCGAGATTGCGCTCGACATTCTCCACCACGACGATGGCGTCGTCGACGACGATACCGATCGCCAGCACCAGGCCGAACAGCGTCAGCATGTTCAGCGAGAAGCCGAAGGCAAGCAGCACGGCGAAGGTGCCGATCAGCGACACCGGGATGGCGATGATCGGGATGATCGCGGTGCGCCAGGATTGCAGGAAGACAAGGACGACGATCGCCACCAGGATCGCGGCTTCGGCGATCGTTCGATAGACCTCGGTGATCGATTCCGAGATGAACTCGGTGGTGTCGTAGACGATGCGGTACTCCAGCCCTTGCGGGAAGGTCTGGGAGATGTCCTTCATCAGCGACTGGATCTGATGCGCGGTGTCGAGCGCGTTGGTTCCGGGGCGGGCGAAGATGCCGAGCGCCACGGCGGGGTCGTTGTTGAGATAGCTGTTCGTCACATAGTCCTGCGCACCGAGTTCGATGCGGGCGACGTCCTGTAGCTGCACAAGTCGGCCGGCGCCCGTCGACTTGACGATGACGTAGCGGAATTCGCGCACGTCGGAGAAGCGGCCGTCGGTTCTCACCGTATATTCGAAGGCGTTCTTGCCTGTTACGGGAGGCGCGCCGATCTTGCCGCCGGAGACCTGGACGTTCTGGTCGCGAAGGGCCGAGACCACGTCATCCGATGTCATGCCGTAGGCCGAGAGCTTCTGCGGATCGAGCCAGATGCGCATCGAATACTGGCGCTCGCCGAACACCTGCACGTCGCCGACGCCATCGAGGCGCACCAGCGTGTCGCGGATGCGGTTGCGGGCGTAGTTGGAGACGTAGAGCTGGTCGTAGCGGTGCGAGGGCGAGAGAAGGTGCACGACCATCATCAGGTCGGGCGAGCTCTTGTCGGTGGTGACGCCGAGGCGCTGCACCTCTTCAGGAAGTCGGGGCAGGGCGATCGAGACGCGGTTCTGGACGAGCACCTGCACCTTGTCGAGATCGGTGCCGAGCTTGAAGGTGATGGTCAGCGACATGGCGCCATCGGCGCTGGAATAGGAGGACATGTAGAGCATGTCCTCGACGCCGTTGATCTGCTGCTCCAGCGGCGTGGAGACCGTATCGGCGATGGTCTGCGGGTCGGCGCCCGGATAGGAGGTGCGCACGACGATGGTCGGTGGCGCGATCTCGGGATACTGCGACACCGGCAGCTGGGTGTAGGCGATGCTGCCGACGACGAGGAGCACGATCGAGATGACCGCCGCGAAAATCGGGCGGTCGACGAAGAAATGAGCGAACCTCATTGTGGCGTCTCCGTCGCGGCGTTATCCGGCGGCGTGTCGCGCCGTTCCTGCGGCAGTTCGGTCATCTGTGGCGTGATGGTGGCGCCGGGGCGGGCGCGCATCAGGCCGTTGACGATGATCGTCTCGGAGCCATCGAGGCCTTCGCGGATGACGCGGTAGCCGTAGAGACGCGGGCCGGGGCGCACGGGCTTGGTCGATACCTTGCCGTCGGTGCCGACGACGAAGACGACGCGTTCGTTCTGGTCGGAGCCGATCGCCTCGTCGGGCACGAGGATCGCCTTGTACTTGTTGGACGCCTCCACCTGCACGCGGCCGAAGAGGCCGGGCTGCAGGATCAGGTCGGGATTGGCGAGGCGAGCGCGGATGCGGATCGTGCCGCTCTCGTTGTCGATGCGGTTTTCGGCGAAGTCGAGCTTGCCGGTGAAGGGCTTGGCGGTCGGGTCGGAGATCGTCACCGTCACAGGCACGCCGCCGCCGCCCAGCTGCAGATCCTTGCCGAGCTTGCGCGCCGTGTCGGCGAAGTTCAGCAGGCGGCGTTCATCGACGTCGAAGTAGAAATCGATCGGGTCCAGCGACACGATGGTCGTCAGGATCGTCTGGTCGGCCTGCACGAGATTGCCTGTCGAGATCAGGCGGCGGTCGATGCGGCCGCTGAGCGGTGCTGATATCGTGGTGTATTCCATGTCGAGGGCCGCACGGTCGGCGGTTGCCTGGGCGCCGCGAACGTTGGCCTGCGCGGAGAGCCACTCGCGGCGGCGATCGTCGAGTGTCGAGACCGACTGGCTGCCACTGGTGGCAAGGCTCTGCGCGCGATTGAACTGCGCCTCGGCATAGGTCTGGGTGGATTTGGCGACTTCGAGCGCGGCGTTGGCCTCGTTGAGCGCGGTGACGAAGGGGCGCTGGTCGATGACGAAGAGCTTGTCGCCCTTCTTCACCAGCGCGCCGTCGGTGAAATCGACCTCGTTCAGATAGCCGCCGACGCGAGCGCGCACCGAGACCTCGTCGACTGCCTGGAAGCGGCCGATGAACTCGTCGTTGTCAATGACATCGCGCACCACGGGCTTGGCCACGGTGACGGGCGGCGGGGGCGGAGATGCGGCCTGCTGGGCGGATGAGGCGAGGGGTAAGAACGCGACGCTGCTGAAGGCCAAGACGTATCGAAGCGAGAAAGGCATGGCGGCTCCCCATTCGGGCGGCCAAACACGCCGCCATGACTATGCTGAAAGAATGCGTTTCATGTCAGGCGGTACTCGAGCGACTGTGTGTCGCTCGCCTATTTCTAATGCTGTCTTGCGTTCGTGGCGCTGATAGCGCTCACGACTTGCATGCCGTTGAGATCGATTGGCCGGGAAGGTCCCCACCCGGTAAGCCTCTGGATTTCCATATAAACGGGTGTCTTGACGAAAAGCAAATCCCGGTGGGTTGAAATTGTCGAGGTCAATGAAATCAGGGAGAGCATCGCAGAAGCGTCAACGCTCACGGGTTTCGGCGACATGTTCGTTAGCCGGGTGCGACAATTTGGCCGCACATTAGCAATAATCAAGCGAAGGTGACTTGTATGTTGCACCTGCTCAATATATCTAGGCACATTATAAGTGTGCTTACTATTCGCGCAGTCTTCAATGAACAGCAATCCGACCCTCGGCTTCCTCCTCCATGATGTCGCACGTCTGCTTCGAAAGCGTTTCGAGCAGCGGGCGAGATGTCTTGGGCTGACGCGGTCGCAATGGCAGACGCTGGCGTATCTCTCCAACAATGAGGGGATACACCAGGGCGGGCTGGCGGAGATGCTGGAGATCGAGCCGATCACACTTGTACGCATTCTCGACAAGCTCGCCGAACGCGGGCTGATCGAGCGCCGCCAGCACCCGACGGACCGCCGGATCTGGCTGCTTTACATGCGCGAGGAGGCACATCCGCTTCTGGCGGAAATGCGCGGACTTGGCGATGTGACGCGAGGCGAAGCCCTGGAGGATGTTTCCGCCGAAGAGCGGGAGCAGCTTTTCCAGATCCTGTCGCAGATGAAGACCAACCTAGTGCAGGCCTGCCGGACCCCCCTGGCATTGGCCGAAAACGAGACCAACCATGGCTGATAAAACTCCCCTGCGCGTCGTGTCCGACGCCGATGCCAAAACTGCTGTCGAAACGAACGAGGTTTCTCCCCGCGAGGAAACCGTCGCCGAGGCGCCATCGTCCACTCCGGCGCCCGTCACCACTGTGGCGCCACCCGTGACCACGCCCCCGCGCCGCAAGCGCAGCATGACCCGGCCGGTGCTGTTTGCACTGCTGCCCGTCGCGCTCGTTATCGGCGGTTATTACTACGTCAATGGCGGCCAGGTGATGTCGACCGACAACGCCTACATCAAGTCCGACATGGTTGGGCTGACGACCGACGTTTCCGGCATCGTCGACACGATCAACGTGCATGAAAACGAAGCGGTGAAGCAGGGTCAGGTGCTGTTCAGTCTTCGCCAGGACGTGTTCAAGATCGCACTCGATGGCGCCAAGGCGCAGCTCGGCGCCGTGCGCAACCAGATCCTAAACCTGGAAGCAAGCTACCAGCAGTCGCTCGCCGAGATCACCCAGGCCGAGGCCGATATCCCGTATTTCCAGACCGAATTCGACCGCCAGCAGAACCTGCTGAACAGCTCCGCGGCCACCCGCACGGCGTTCGACCAGGCAAAGCATAACCTGCAGGCCGGTCAGCAGAAGGTCGCTGTCGCGAAGGCGCAGGCTGCCGCCACGCTCGCCCAGCTCGGCGGCAATGCCGACCAGCCGGCCGAGCAGAACCCGCTCTATCTCGAAGCCAAGGCCAAGGTCGTCGACGCGCAGCGTCAGCTCGATCACAGCGTCGTCCGGGCGCCGTTCGATGGCATCGCCACCAATGTCAACGCGCTGCAGCCAGGCTCCTATCTCGAAGCATCGACACAAGCCTTCTCGCTGGTCGCGACCAACAATCTGTGGATCGATGCCAGCCCGAAAGAAACCGAGCTCACCTATGTGAAGCCCGGCCAGACGGCCACCATCTATGTCGACACCTATCCGGGTGTGACCTGGAAGGGCAAGGTCGAGAGCATCAGCCCGGCTTCCGGCTCCAGCTTCTCGCTGCTGCCGGCGCAGAACACGACCGGCAACTGGGTCAAGGTCGTGCAGCGTATCCCGATGCGGGTCAGCATCGAGGATGCAGCCGGCAAGCCGCCGCTTCGCGTCGGCATGAGCACGGTCGTTGATGTCGATACCGGCCATGCACGCGGCCTGCCGGATTTCGTGTCCAAGCTTCTGGGCCGCTCGGGCGGAGATCATGAGTAACGCTGCCTCCGCGCCCTTCGTCCCGGTTGCCAACCGCGGCATGATCACGGCCTGCGTCATTCTGGCCGTCATCATGCAGGCGCTGGATACGACGATCGCCAACGTTGCACTGCCCTACATCCAGGGCAGCGTTTCGGCGAGCGCCGACCAGATCAACTGGGTTCTGACCTCCTACATCGTCGCGGCCGCCATCATGACGCCGCCGTCGGGCTTTCTTGCCGCCAAGTTCGGCCGCAAGAAGGTGCTGCTGACGGCGATCACCGGCTTCGTCGTGGCGTCCGTGCTCTGCGGTCTGGCGCAATCGCTGAACCAGATTGTCGGCTTCCGCTTGTTGCAGGGCCTGTTCGGCGCATCGCTGGTGCCGCTGTCGCAGGGAATTCTGCTCGACATCTACACGCCGGAAGAACGCGGCTCCGCCATGGCCTTGTTCGGCGTGTCGGTCATGGTCGGGCCGGTGCTCGGGCCCGTCATCGGCGGCTGGCTGACCGACAACATCAGCTGGCGCTGGGTGTTCTATATCAACGTGCCGATCGGGGCGCTCGCCTTTGCCGGCATCATGATCTACGTCACCGAGACGAAGCTGGATGCGCTTGCCAAGCTCGACTGGTTCGGCTTCGGGATGATGAGCCTCGGCATCGCATCGCTGCAGCTCTTCCTCGATCGCGGCGAACAGCTCAACTGGTTCGCCTCGGGCGAGATCATGATCGAGGCGATCATCTGTGCCGCAGCCTTCTATCTGCTCGTCGTGCACACGCTGACGGCGGAGAAATCCTTCGTCAATCCGAAGCTGTTTCTCGACCGGAACTTCTCCGTCAGCATGATCTTCATCTTCGTGATCGGGATCACCTATCTCGCCTCTCTGGCGCTGATGACGCCCTATCTGCAGACGCTGATGGGCTATCCCGTCATCACCGCGGGTATCGTCATGGGGCCGCGCGGGATGGGCACGATGCTGTGCATGTTCATCGTCGGGCGGTTGATCGGCAAGGTGGATACGCGCCTGCTTCTGGTGCTCGGCCTCGGGCTGACGGCGTGGGCGATGTACGACATGACCGGCTGGACGCCCGATGTCTCGCAGTGGACGATCGTCTCTGTCGGCTTCATCCAGGGCGCCGGTCTCGGCTTCCTGTTCGTGCCGCTGACGACGATCGCGTTTTCGACGCTGCCGGCGGAGATGCGCGGCGACGGCACCGGTCTCTACAACCTGTCGCGAAACATCGGCTCGAGCGTAGGGATCTCCATCGTCTCGGCGCTTTTGGTCGAAAACGCGCAGGTGAACCACGAGAATATCGCCGCCTATGTCACGCCGTTCAACCACGCCTTCGATGCGGCGGCCGCGCAGGGGATGAGCCCGCTCACCGCCGCCGGTCGCGCGGCGCTGAACGAGCTGATCACGCTGCAATCGACGATCATCGCCTATATCGATGATTTCAAGCTGCTGATGATCATGTCGCTGGCGGTCATTCCGCTGGTGCTGTTGCTGCGCAAGCCCAAGGTGGCGCCTGTCATGGACCACAGCGCCGTGATGGAATGATCAGCGAAACGGCTTGCTGAGATAGCGAGACCCCGAAATGCCGAAGCGCCATGGTGCTTCGGCATTTTTCGTTATGCCGATGCGTTTTCCGCTGACGATCTGCGCCGGTGCAGTCGGCGTCAGTGAATAGGGGGCGTGGTCGAGCAGGCGATCATTGAGGGCGATGGTGACGTCGAGCGCCTGGCAGAGCTTGCCGGGACCGCTGCAGAGCTGTGTGAGCGCGTCCGCGCCACGGCGTTCGATCATCGTGGCGATGCCGATTTCGGGCTCGATGGCGCGGATCAGCACGGCGGAGCCCGGGGTGCACACGAAGTTCAGGCACCAGTGCATGCCGTAGATGCGGTAGATATAGACATTGCCCGGTTTGCCGAACATGGCGCCGTTGCGCTGTGTCGGGCCGCGAAAGCTGTGGGAGGCCTCGTCATCGGGGAAATAGGCCTCGGTCTCGACGATGCGTCCGCCGATGCCGCCGACGGTGAGGCGGCAGGCAAGCAGATCGCGGGCGACCGAGATCGCATCGCGCTCGAAGAAGCGGGTGAGGGCTTCGCCCGCAATCGGTGCCGCGCCGAGCGCGCCTGTCCTGTCATCCATATGATCTATCGGCCGGGCTTCGGATCGTGCAGCGGGATCGACGAGCCGGTGACGGAGACCGGGTCGCTTGCGGGGAAGGTGTCTTCGAGGCCTTCGTCCAGTTCCTCTTCCAGCGTCGCCGCATCCTTGCTGTGCGGCCCGTCGCCGGCCGAGCTGTCATGCGCCGCGAGCAGCAGGTGGCGGGCGTGAGAGACGGCGTTGTCGCGGGTCAGGCCGGGTGTCGCAGCATTATAAAGCGTCACGGCAATGCTGTTTCCGGTCTTGTCGCCGAACATGACGGTAAAGCCGCCCTCGCGTGCATTCACTGTTATGTCTGTGATGGTCATGGTTTTGCTCCCGATGATGGGTTTGCCGAGGTCTTGATCGTATGCCTATGTTTGCCTCGCGAACACCTTCGTCAACCACTCGATGAAGACGCGGACGCGGGGCGAGAGCTGGCGGTTTCGGGGATAGAGCAGCGAGACCGGTGTTCTCGTCAGCGGATAGTCTTGCAGGATGGGCACGAGTTCGCCGCTGTCGATATAGCGCTGGGCATGGTAGCGCGGCACCTGGATGATGCCGAGGCCGAGGCGCGCCGCCGCGTGGAAGCTTTCGGCGGCGTTGACTGATAGCGTCGCGGGCAAGGTGACGTTGCGGATCTGGCCGCCGACGAGGAATTCGAGCGGCGCCAGCGCGCCGGTTGCGCTGGAGTGGAAGCCGACCATGCGGTGGCCGTCGAGCCGGTCGGGATGCTCCGGCGTTCCATAGCGCGCGAGGTAGGAAGGCGAGGCGAGCGTGACTTCCTCCAGCATCGCCACGCGGCGGGCGACCATGTCGCTATCGGCGGGAATGCCGACCCTCAGCACGCAGTCGATGCCCTCGCGCACGAGATCGACGAGACGGTCGCCCTCGCTCATATAGAGTTCAATATCGGGATAGGCTTCGAGGAAGGACGGCAGGTTGGGCAGCACGAAATGGCGCGCCAGCGTGCCATGCACATCGACGCGCAGCATGCCTTTCGGCTTGGCGCCTGCGAATGCGCCTTCCGCGTCCTCGATATCCGAGAGGATCGAGAGGCAGCGGCGGTAGTAGGCTTCGCCGTCGAGCGTCGGGCTCACATGCCGCGTCGTTCGCTGCAGCAGGCGAACGCCGAGGCGGGCCTCCAATTGCTTGACGGCGTCGGTCACCGTCGAGCGCGGCAGGCCGGTATCTTCGGCGGCGGCGGTGAAGCTGCGTCGCTCGACGATACGGCAAAAGACGCGCATGGCATCGAATCTGTCCATCTATCTGTTCGCTATATCCGGATAGTGATGGCGAATAATGGATGATTATCCGCCGTGAGAAAAGCGGCATCTTCTTTCCAACGGCGCGATATCGCGCTTCCAAGCAAGGAGAACGACAATGACGGTTTCGGAAAACAGGGTTGCGATCGTGACCGGCGCATCCAGAGGTATTGGTGCGGCGATTGCCGATCGGCTTGCGCGCGACGGATTCACCGTCGTGATCAACTATTCCGGCAACGCCGCGCCGGCAGAGGAACTGGCTGTTGCCATCGAAAAGCGCGGCGGCAAGGCGCTGACGGCGAAGGCCGATGTCAGCGATGCGGAAGCCGTGCGGCGGATGTTCGATGCGGCCGAGGCAGCATTCGGTGGCGTCGACGTGCTTGTCAACAATGCCGGGATCATGGCGCTTTCCTCGATCGCTGATGCCGACGACGCGCATTTCCAGCGAATTATGGACGTCAATCTGAAGGGCACGTTCAACACGCTGCGCGAGGCCGGCAAGCGGCTGCGTGATGGCGGCCGGATCGTCAATTTCTCGACGTCGGTGGTCGGGCTGAAGCTCGAGACCTACGGTGTCTATGCCGCGACCAAGGCCGCCGTCGAGACGATGACGGGGATCATGGCCAAGGAAATGCGCGGTCGCAACATCACCATCAACGCGATTGCGCCGGGCCCGACGGCCACCGATCTGTTCTTCAACGGCAAGTCCGAGGAGCTGGTGGCGCGGATGGCGAAGATGAACCCGCTGGAGCGGCTGGGCACGCCAGAGGATATTGCCGCGGCCGTCTCGTTCCTCGTTGGTCCCGATGGCTCCTGGATCAACGGCCAGGTGCTGCGCGCCAATGGCGGTATGATCTGATTTGTGTCTTGGGGAGGGCGGCCTTCGGGCCGCTCGCCTTCGAGCGGTGCCTTGTTGTGGATATTAGGCGTTGAAAAATTCCAGCGTTTTTAAGGGGATAGGGTTGTGCTCCGTCTTGAAGCGGCGGGGCCGCAATATCCCCTTACATTTGCATCATGATTGTCTATATTAGCAATGTAGGGATGTGCGGGACTCCTCCAATCCTACGCATCAGACCTCAATAACTGCCGAGCCATTGTTCCCTGGTGACCCGGCAGAGAGTGAAAGAAGAAATGGCAAAACACATGGTTGCGGCCCGTTGAAGGTAAACGCCTCGCGGGCCGCAGTTCTGTCAGTGGGCATCCAGCTTGGCGTCGGTCAGAAGCTTGACCATCCAGTCGACGAAGACGCGGACCTTGTTGCTGAGGTGACGGTTCGGGGGATAGACGATGTAGAGCCCGAGCGGCTCGCGATTCCACTCCGGCAGCACCTGTATCAGCTCGCCACTCTCCAACTCATTGCGGATCATGAAGCGCGGTAACTGCGCGATGCCAAGCCCTCTGGTGGCTGCCGTCACGAACGTCCTGCTGTCGTTGACCGAGACGAGGTAACGCGGATTGATCTCCAACTCCTCGTTGTCCTTGCGAAACTCGAACGGAAGCGTCCGGTTGGTCTGTGCGCGGAAATAGCTTACGGAATAGTGATCGTTTTCAAGGTCTTCCGGTCTGTTCGGTATCCCGTATTTCTCGATATAGAGAGGTGAGGCGCAAGTGATGAGCTCCACCTCCGATACACGGCGCGCAATCAAGGATTGGTCGGCCGGGGTGCCGGCGCGCAGCGCGCAGTCGACGTTCTCGGCGAGGTAATCCACGGTGCGGTCGCCGACGCCGAGGTCGATGCGGATATCGGGATATTTCTGATAGAAATCGCAAAGCGCCGGCACGACGATCCAGTCGGCGAAGGCGCCGGCCATCTCGACGCGCAGACGCCCGTTCGGAAGCCCCTGTGAGTTGGTGAGGCTGCCATCGAGCTCGGCGATCTCGGAAACGATCTGGGCCGCGCGTTCGTAGTAGAGCGCGCCGTCGGTCGTCACCATCACGCGGCGGGTGGTGCGGTTGAGGAGCTTGGTGTGCAGATGCGCTTCAAGCCCCTGGATGAGATTGGTCACCGTCGCCTTGGGCATCGAGAGCGTGTCGGCGGCCCGTGTGAAATTGCCTGTCTCCACGACGCGAATGAAAGCGCGCATTGCCGAGAGCTGGTCCATCGGAATTCACCTGAGTAGGTTGCAGTGCGGTATTGTTCGAAATCCGGAACAGTGTAATCGTATTGAGGCTTCTTATTCCGTGAGTGGAATAACAATATCTTTTTTTCAGAAATTGCAAGCCGTCGCCTTGGGCAATATGTTGCAACGGCAACATTACACCCGCGACGCAAGGATCGATACGATGACGGTGCAAGTGAAAGACATGGTGTTTGACAAGGTGGCCATTGGCCCCGTGTCGACGCGTATCTATCAGGGCGCCGAATACGGCAAGGGTTCGCCGATCGTGTTGTACTTCCACGGCGGCGCGTTCCAGTCTTCCGGGCTGCAGGACAATGCGGTTGCGGAAGCGATTGCAAGTGCCGGCGCGATCGTGGTTGTCGCGGATTACAACGCTCCCATGGGCGGGGTCTTCCCGAAGCCTCTCGAAGTCGGCTACTCGCTGTTTTCCTACATGGCCAACAAGCGCGCCTCGGGTCTCGGCGACCGCAACTCCGCGCTGCTGGTTGCCGGCGAGGAAGCGGGTGGCAA
>NZ_DDHH01000053.1:4962-5842 GCF_002338015.1 Rhizobium sp. UBA1881 | reverse complement strand
CGTTCCGGATTCTGAAGTTCCGCAGCATGAGCGTGATGGAAGATTCCGGCGTTATCCGCCAGGCGACACGCAACGATGCGCGCGTAACCCGTGTCGGTGCCTTCATACGCTCGACTAGCATCGACGAGCTACCGCAGTTCTGGAACGTTTTGCGCGGCGAGATGTCCGTGGTCGGCCCGCGTCCACATGCGTTGGCCCATGACGATCTCTATGGAACACTGATCGCCCAATACGCTTCTCGCCGGCATGTGAAGCCGGGCCTGACGGGCTGGGCGCAGATCAATGGGCACAGGGGCGAGACGCCGACCGTCGACAGGATGGCTGACCGCGTGCGGCATGATATTTGGTACATCAACAACTGGTCGTTGTGGCTTGATCTCAGGATCGTCGTGATGACGGCGATCGGCTTGCGGGATCGGAGCAACGTCTACTGAGATTTCGTCGTCAATCCTGGTGTTTGCGTTGGTTGAGAGGTGCGTAGGCGATGATACTTGTCACTGGGGGAGCCGGATTCATTGGCTCGAACTTCGTATTGGATTGGCTGGTGCAACACGACGAGCCGATCGTCAATCTCGATGCGCTGACATATGCCGGAAATTTGAATAACTTGCGGTCTGTGGAGAAGGATCCGCGCCATATCTTCGTGCATGGCAACATCGGCGACGCAGCGCTTCTGAGCGATCTCTTCACGCGATACAAGCCAAGCGCGGTTGTAAACTTCGCCGCGGAAAGCCATGTGGATCGCTCGATCCACGGCCCGGAAGATTTTATTCAGACAAACATTCTGGGCACGTTTCGTCTGCTGGAAGCCGCGCGCGCCTATTGGACTGGCCTTGAGACCAAATCCGATTTCCGCTTTCTGCACGTTTCGACCGACGAG
>NZ_DDHH01000053.1:3138-4862 GCF_002338015.1 Rhizobium sp. UBA1881 | reverse complement strand
GCACGTTTCGACCGACGAGGTCTTTGGGACGCTCGATGCTGACGATCCTGCTTTCAACGAAGAAACGAGTTACCGGCCCAACAGCCCTTACTCCGCTAGCAAGGCGGCAAGCGACCATCTGGTTCGCGCCTACTTCCATACTTATGGGCTTCCTGTCGTCACCACCAACTGCTCCAACAATTATGGCCCGCTGCACTTCCCGGAAAAGCTCATTCCGTTAGTGATCCACAACGCGCTCCAAGGCCGTTCTCTGCCGATCTATGGCGATGGTTTGCAGATCCGTGATTGGCTCTACGTGAAGGATCATTGCAGCGCGATCCGGCGTGTGCTGGAAGCCGGACGTCTTGGCGAAACCTATAATATCGGCGGCTGGAACGAGCGCGCCAACCTTCATGTCGTCACAACTCTCTGTGCGGTACTTGACGAGTTGCAGCCGCGAGCCGATGGCAAAAAGTATAGTGAGCAGATCGCCTTCGTCACCGATCGCCCCGGGCACGACCGGCGCTACGCGATCGATGCGCGCAAGATCGAGGCCGAACTCGGCTGGCGTCCGACTGAGACCTTCGAGAGCGGAATTCGCAAGACTGTCCAGTGGTATCTCGACAATGCCGACTGGGTCGAGAACGTAACCTCAGGCAGCTACCGCAACTGGGTGGAGAAGCAATACGCATGACCGTGCTTCTTCTCGGAAAGAATGGTCAACTTGGACGCGGGCTTCAGCGCGCGCTGCTCCCATTCGGTAATCTCGTCGCCTTCGCGCGCGACGAACTCGATCTCGATAAGCCGGAAGTCATCGCCGAGCGTCTTAATGCGGTTCGCCCTGATATCATCGTTAACGCGGCGGCTTATACGCAGGTCGATCTTGCCGAGACGAATGCCGATGCGGCATTTCGCGTCAACCACAAGGCCGTGAAGGAATTGGCGGATTACGCCCGCCGGAGCGACGCGCTGCTGGTGCATTATTCGACGGACTACGTTTTCGATGGTCGCCAGGAAACGCCTTATTGCGAGAGCGACGAGATGCATCCGTTGAATATCTACGGCCAGTCGAAACGTGCCGGCGAGTTGGCGATTGTCGAGTCCGGCTGTCGGCATCTGCTGTTTCGCACGAGTTGGGTTGTCTCTGCTGATGGCACGAACTTCGTGAAAACCATTCTGCGCCTGGCGCGGGAGCGTCCGAACCTGCGAATCGTCGCGGACCAGTTTGGCGCGCCGACGGCCGTCGAGGTGCTCGCTGATGTCACCGTGCTTGCAATTGCAGCGCATCGGCGCGGCGGCATTGCCGACGGAACCTATCATCTGACTGCGTCCGGACGAACAAGCTGGCACGGACTTGCCCAGCATATTGTCCAAAAGGCGATCGAGCACGGCTTCGTCTCGGCTGTCGATCCGGCCAATATCGAGGCGATTACGACCGAAGAGTTTCCACGGCCGGCCGCACGGCCGCGAAATTCGTCGCTCAACACGAATGCTTTGAGTTCCGCCCTCGGGTTCACCTTGCCTGAATGGACGGTGCATGTCGATCGCGTACTTGATCAATTGAAGGAACGGGGGTGGGCGCTGTGACCCGAAAAGGCATCATTCTCGCCGGTGGATCCGGCACTCGTCTTCATCCGGCGACACTTGCCATGAGCAAGCAGTTGCTGCCTGTCTTCGACAAGCCGATGATCTATTATCCACTCAGCACGCTGATGCTGGCCGGCATCCGCGACATCCTGATCATC
>NZ_DDHH01000053.1:2450-2973 GCF_002338015.1 Rhizobium sp. UBA1881 | reverse complement strand
CCGCGACATCCTGATCATCTCCACGTCGTTCGATATTCCTCGCTTCGAGCAGCTGCTGGGCGATGGCAGCGCTTGGGGCGTCAAGTTCTCCTACGCCGAACAGCCATCGCCCGATGGTCTGGCGCAGGCCTTCATCATCGGTGAGACGTTTCTCGATGGAGCGCCGTCGGCGCTCGTGCTCGGCGACAACATCTTCTACGGCCATGACCTGCCGATCCTTTTGGCAAGCGGCATGTCGGTCGATCGAGGCGCAACGGTGTTCGCCTATCACGTGCTCGATCCGGAGCGATATGGCGTCGTGGAGTTCGACAAGCGCTTCAGGGCGGTCTCGATCGAGGAGAAACCGGCGGAGCCGAAATCGAACTACGCGGTGACGGGACTCTATTTCTACGACGAACGCGCCGTTGAATTCGCCAAGTCGCTGCGTCCTTCGCCGCGCGGCGAGCTCGAGATCACGGACTTGAACCGGCGTTATCTGGAAGACGGCAGCCTGACCGTCGAAATCATGGGCCGCGGCTACGCC
>NZ_DDHH01000053.1:162-2300 GCF_002338015.1 Rhizobium sp. UBA1881 | reverse complement strand
CCGCGGCTACGCCTGGCTCGATACAGGAACGCATGATTCATTGCTTGACGCCGGGCAATTCATCTCGACGCTGGAGCGACGTCAAGGGCTGAAAGTGTCGTGTCCGGAGGAGATCGCGTTTCGCAACGGCTGGATCACCGGCCGACAGCTGGAGCAACTGGCGGCGCCGCTCTGCAAGAACGGATACGGGAAATACCTGATGCGACTGCTGACGGAGGCAGGTTGACCGATGAAAGTCTCTTCACTGGCAATTCCCGAGGTCCTGCTGATCGAGCCCACCGTCTACGGTGATGAACGCGGCTTCTTTTTCGAAAGCTTCAATCAGGCCCGCTTCAACGAAGCGGTCGGAGCTGAGGTTTCATTCGTTCAGGACAATCACTCCAAGTCGGCCAAGGGCGTGCTACGCGGGCTGCACTACCAGATCAGCCAAGCTCAGGGAAAACTGGTTCGGGTGGTCGAAGGCGAGGTCTTCGATGTGTCCGTGGACCTGCGGCGGTCCTCTCCAACCTTCGGGCAGTGGGTTGGCGAAATCCTGTCGGCGAACAACAGACGCCAGCTCTACATCCCGCCGGGCTTTGCGCATGGCTTCGTGGTTCTGTCTGAAACCGCGCAGTTTCTCTACAAGACGACAGACTTCTACTCGCCGCAACACGAGCGTGCCATCATCTGGAACGACCCGACGGTCAACATCGCCTGGCCGATCGCGACAACACCTATCCTTTCATCCAAGGACGCGCAGGCGCCGCTGATGAGAGATGCGGATCTTTTTCCGTAACGGTGTTTCGCGACCATCGCCACATCGGTAGTAGGCAGAGCTCAGACGAGGCGCGAAAGTTGGCGATCGTCGGCCCGCCGTCTTTGGCTCCACCACATATCGTTGCCCTTGGTCCTTTCCGGATCGGTTTTGGTGTGTCACATAAGGTCGGCTAGCCATCGCCACTGGGAGGACGATTGTCGGAATGAGGGGAATTCGCCAACTGGCCAAGCATCTCGATATCTCGATCGGGACCGTGTCGCGGGCGCTCAATGGCAAACCTGATGTGAATGAGGAGACTCGCAAGCGAGTGCTGGCGGCGGCCGAAGAGCTAGGCTATGTGGCGAACCAGTCGGGCCGAAGCCTGCGGCAGGGAACCACAAACGTCATCGGCCTGATGATCGAGTCCAGCAAGGAAACGGTCGAAAACGCCGACAACTTTTTCCTCGGCCTGACCGGCGGTCTGCAAAGCGTGTTTTCACGCCACAAGCTCGATCTCATCATGCTGCCCTGCCCGAGTGACGAGGACCCGCAGGAGTATCTGAAGCGCATGGTGGCGCGTCGTGTGGTCGATGCACTGATCATTTCCGCCACGCAACGCGTCGACAAGCGTATCGACTTCCTGGCCAAGGCAAAAATACCCTTCGTTGCGCTCGGCCGTAGCTCGTCCGGCGGCAATTATAGCTGGATCGACCTCGATTTCGAAGGCGTCGCAGCCTGCGCCGTCGATCGGCTCGTTGCCAAGGGGCATCGACGGATCGCGATCGCGGTGCCATCAACAGACGTCAATCTCGGCTACATTTTTCTCGATGCTTATCGTAGCGCGCTGGAACGTCACGACATTGCCTTTGATCCCGAACTCGTCATTCGCGCGAAGTCGAGTGAGCAAGGTGGATATCAGGCCGGTGACGAACTCATCCGCCTTGATCCTCGGCCTACGGCGATTATTCTGATCTACGAACTGATGGCGATCGGGCTTTACCGACGCATGGTCGAGGCGGGCATCGTCCCCGGTCGAGATCTCGCCGTCATCGGTTTTCGCGAAGAGCCGCGTGCCCGGTTCCTGCAGCCGACACTCACCTGTTTCAGGATGTCGTTGCGCGATCTCGGCGCCGAGCTTGCGGAAACGCTGCTCGCGACCATGCCTGCCTATGCGGATTTCTATCCTGATGGCGCACGCAACACGATTTGGCCGCTTGAGCTCGTTGCGGGCGAAAGCGATGCCTTCAGCCTCGACAGTTGAATTTTCTCGAAAGCCAGCCCATGCAACCGCGCGATTTCCTAAAAGATCTCTTCTCCACCGCTGTTAGGGCGGCCGACCCGCTCACGGGCCTCACCGCCCATCTTCCTGCCAAGCCGAAGGGGCGAACGGTCGTGATCGGCG
>NZ_DDHH01000053.1:0-144 GCF_002338015.1 Rhizobium sp. UBA1881 | reverse complement strand
CGGCAAGGGCGCTGCACAGATGGCGCAGGCGCTCGAGAGTGTCTGGGACGGTCCGCTCGAGGGTGTCGTGGTGACGCGTTACGGCTATAGCTGCGAGACCCGAAACATTGAGATCCTTGAAGCTTCGCATCCTGTGCCGGATAA
>NZ_DDHH01000032.1:20003-20257 GCF_002338015.1 Rhizobium sp. UBA1881 | reverse complement strand
TGCCGCTTACGGCGACCAGGTGAAGAACGGCGCCCAGACCGCCGTTGACGAAATCAACAAGGCCGGCGGCATCCTCGGCGAGAAGGTCGTGCTGAAGACCGCTGACGACGCAGGCGAACCCAAGCAGGGCGTTTCGGCCGCCAACCAGCTCGTCGGCGACGGCATCCGCTTCGTCGTCGGCCCGGTCACCTCGGGCGTCGCTATCCCGGCTTCCGACGTCTTCGTCGAAAACGGCGTGCTGATGGTCACCCCGA
>NZ_DDHH01000032.1:19360-19710 GCF_002338015.1 Rhizobium sp. UBA1881 | reverse complement strand
GACCTGACGAAGCGTGGCCTCGCCAACGTTCTGCGCACCTGCGGCCGCGACGATCAGCAGGCCGAAGTCGCCGCCAACTACGTCCTGAAGAACTTCAAGGACAAGCGCATCGCCATCATCAACGACAAGGGCGCTTACGGTAAGGGTCTCGCCGACAACTTCAAGGCGACGATCAACGCCGGCGGCATCAAGGAAGTCCTCGACGACGCGCTCTCGCCCGGCGACAAGGATTTCAGCGCGCTGACCACGCGTCTCAAGGCCGAGAAGGTCGACGTCGTCTACTTCGGCGGCTACCATCCGGAAGGCGGCCTGCTCGCCCGCCAGCTGCATGACCTGCAGGTCAATGCCGT
>NZ_DDHH01000032.1:0-19165 GCF_002338015.1 Rhizobium sp. UBA1881 | reverse complement strand
TGACCTGCAGGTCAATGCCGTAATCATCGGCGGCGACGGCCTGTCGAACACCGAGTTCTGGAACATCGGCACGGATGCTGCCGCCGGCACCATCTTCACCAACGCCGTCGACGCCACCAAGAGCCCCGACTCCAAGGCCGCCGCCGACGCACTGAAGGCCAAGGGCATCCCGGCCGAAGCCTTCACGCTGAACGCCTACGCCGCAGTCGAAGTCATCAAGGCCGGCATCGAGAAGGCGAAAAGTGCTGAAGATTCCGAAGCCGTCGCAACGGCACTGAAGGCCGGCGAGCCGATCTCGACCGCCATCGGCAAGCTCACCTACGGCGAGACCGGCGACCTGACCTCGCAGAGCTTCTCCCTCTACAAGTGGGAAGACGGCAAGATCGTCTCCGCCGAATAATTCGGCTCGCCTTTGCGATCAAATACAGACCGGGCGCCCTCGCGGGCGCCCGGTTTTCGTTTGCGGATCTTTCGAAATGGCTTTCGCCGCAGCCGGCCTCGATCAGGCCTGGAAGAATTTCAGGAGATCGGCGTTGATGATGTCGGCATGCGTGGTCGCCATGCCGTGCGGCAGGCCGTCATAGGTCTTCAGCGTGCCGTTTTTCAGAAGCTTCGCGGCAAGCAGGGCCGAGTCGGCGATCGGCACGATCTGGTCATCCGTGCCATGCATGACCAGAACCGGAACCTTGATCTTCTTGAGGTCTTCGGTGAAATCGGTTTCGGAAAACACCTCGACGCAATCATACTGATCCTTGGCGCTGCCCATCATCCCCTGCCGCCACCAATTGTCGATCACGCCCTGCGAGACCTTGGCGCCCGGCCGGTTGAAGCCGTAGAACGGGCCTTCGGGGATATCGCGATAGAACTGCGCGCGGTTGGCGGCAATTGACGTGCGGAAGCCATCGAACACTTCAAGCGGCAGGCCGCCCGGGTTCTTGTCGGACTTCAGCATGACAGGCGGGATCGCGCCGATCAGCACCGCCTTGGCAATCCGGCCCCGGCTCTCGTAGTTGCCGACATAACGCGTGACTTCACCGCCACCCGTCGAATGGCCAACATGGATGGCATTCTTGAGATCCAGATGTTCAGCAAGCTCGGCGACATCGGCCGCGTAGGTATCCATGTCGTTTCCGTGGCCCGGCTGGCTGGAGCGGCCGTGGCCGCGACGGTCATGGGCGATCACCCGGTAGCCCTTGCCGAGGAAGTAGAGCATCTGTGCATCCCAGTCGTCGGCGCTGAGCGGCCAGCCGTGATGGAACACGATCGGCTGACCGGTGCCCCAATCCTTGTAGAAGATCTGCGTGCCGTCCTTGGTGGTGATGTAGCTGCTGGTCATGGCGTTCTTGTCCTTACCTGTCGAATGAGCGGTCTTCTGGTTGGCGGCTGCGGAATGCTTGTGGCTCGCGGCTTCAGCCGAATTGGTGAAGGAGGCGGCAGCGGCCGTCGCGACGAGGCCGAGCCCTGCGACCATAACATGCCGTCTTGAGGCATTTTGGATGTCGTCAGTCATGTTCATCTCCATTTGTTTTCGCGATAATCAATATTGCGATACACACATTCATAGCACCTCAGATTTTCCTGTCTACGAAAAAGATTATCGCGATATCATTTTTATGGTAATGATGTCCGCACAGACAGATGGAGCCTCGGCATGACCGACCAGATACACGCTTCCCATATGGGCTCTGCCAAGCCCCCCGCCTCCGGCGCCACCACTCCGCCGCTGGACGACCAGCTATGCTTCTCGCTCTATGCGGCAAGCCTCGCCATCAACCGCACCTACAAGCCGATGCTGGACGAGATGGGCATCACCTATCCGCAATATCTGGTGTTGAACGTGCTGGGCGAGCAGGATGGCGCCACGATCGGCGCCATCGCCGACCGGCTGTCGCTGGAATCGAGCACCATCACCCCGCCGGTCAAGCGGCTGGAGCAGGCAGGCCTCCTCGAACGTCGCCGCTCGACGCTGGACGAACGCCAGGTGAATGTCTTCCTGACATCAGCGGGCCGCGACATGCTCGCCCGCAGCAAATGTCTCGGCGACACACTGCTCAGCCGCTCCGGCATGACCTTGACCGAGATCGAAGCCTTGAATGAGCAGATCCACACGCTGATCGGCGCCCTCGGCAAGACCGAATAGAGGCAACCCTGACCGACCCCGGAACGCGATGAGCCCCTGCGACGGCATGGACGAGGACAAGACCGATCCGCGCCTTCCCATGCAGCGCCCGCCTCTCTAGAGTGGCCACCCAACGACACCGAACCAGAGAGCCCCATGACCGAAAGACTAGAACGCCTCATCGACCAGGGAACCGGCCGCGAACCGGCCGATATCGTGCTCAAGGGCGGGCGGTTTTTCGATCTGGTGACGGGCGAACTGGTGCAATCCGACATCGCCATCTCGGGCGAGACCATCGTCGGCACCTGCGGCGATTACAACGGCAAGACCGAGATCGACATATCCGGCAAGATCGTCGTCCCCGGCTTCATCGACACGCATCTGCACATCGAAAGCTCGCTCGTCACCCCCCACGAGTTCGACCGCTGCGTGCTCCCCTATGGCGTCACGACCGTGATCTGCGACCCGCACGAGATCGCCAACGTGCTCGGCGCCGAAGGCATCCGCTATTTCCTGGAGTCGGCCGAACAAACCATCATGGACATCCGCGTCCAACTCTCCTCCTGCGTGCCCGCCACGCATCTGGAAACCTCCGGCGCCGACCTGCCGATCGAAAAGCTCCTGCCCTTCCGCGACCATGAGAAGGTCATCGGGCTTGCCGAATTCATGAATTTCCCCGGCGTGATCCACAAGGATCCCGTCTGCATGGCAAAGTTGGCTGCGTTCCAAGGCGACCACATCGACGGCCACGCCCCGCTTCTCTCGGGCAATGATCTGAACGGCTACCTCGCAGCCGGCATCCGCACCGAGCACGAATGCACGAGCGCCGAAGAGGCGCTGGAGAAGATCCGCAAGGGCATGCACATCCTGGTCCGCGAAGGCTCCGTCTCCAAGGATCTGATGGCGCTGATGCCGATCATAACGGAGCGCCTGTCGCCGCATCTGGCGCTCTGCACCGACGACCGCAATCCGCTCGATATCGCCGAGCAGGGCCACCTCGACTACATGATCCGCACCGCGATCAAAAACGGTGTCGAGCCGCTCGCCATCTATCGCGCCGCCTCGATCTCCGCCGCCCGCGCCTTCGGTCTCAGGGACCGGGGCCTCGTCGCCCCCGGCTGGCGCGCCGATCTCGCGATCCTCGACAGCCTGGAAAACTGCAAGGCCGAAATGGTCTTCTCCGCCGGCCGCAAGGTCACCTCGAAGCTCTTCGAAACCCGCAAGCCCATTGCCCCCGTCGGCCTCGACAGTGTCAAGGCGCGAACGGTCAACACCGCTGATTTCGGCGTACCTGTCGCTGATGGCGAAACACCCGTCATCGGCGTCATGCCGGGCAAGATCATCACCGAACACCGCCGCTACCGCCTCCCCGTCAAGGGCAACCAGGCGGCCGTCGATCTCGACAACGACATCATCAAGGTCGCCGTCATCGAGCGCCATGGCAAGAACGGCAACCACGCCAACGGCTTCGTCCAGGGCTTCGGCCTAAAAAAGGGCGCGATCGCCTCGACTGTCGGCCATGACAGCCACAACATCTGCGTCGTCGGCGTCTCGGAAGACGACATGGCCATGGCCGCCAACCGGCTCGGCGAGATCAAGGGCGGCTTCGTCGTCGTCGAGGATGGCAAGGTCACCGGCGAAATCCCGCTGCCCATCGCCGGCCTGATGAGCCTGGAGCCCTACGAGACCGTCCGCGATACGCTGCACGACCTCAGAAAAGCCGCCTACGCCCTCGGCACGACCCTAGAAGAACCCTTCCTCCAGGTCGCCTTCCTGCCGCTGCCGGTTATCCCGCATCTGAAGATATCGGACATGGGCATGGTGGATGTCGATCAGTTCAGGCTGATCTGACATCCACGCGGAAAGAAGACCACCTTCCGGTTCAGGCTGCTGCCCGCACCGGCGTGTCGAGCCTTGACCAGATCCGCGCCACGGTTTCCGGCTCGCAATCGAGACCGAAGAGATCACGCAGGGAGGTCGCCAGCTCGTCGGCCGATCCGATCTGCAGGCTCTTCGTTCCCTGCGCGCCCGAGCGCCGGAGGCCACGGTTCATCAAAGCCACATCGGCATCCGGCAGGCGGATGCTCATCATCAGGTTGTCGCGAAACGGCAGCGCCGCCCAGACGGTGCAAAGCTGGTTGGCGCCTTCGAGATCGGCCTGCGTAAACGGGCTTTCATCGAAGCCGAAGAGCGGGAACCATCCGTCCGGCCCCTGCCATTCCAGCACCAGCTCGCCGGTTGCCGTGTCGTCCCGCAGGCGAAAGGTCATGCCGCCGATTAGCTGTTCGCCGGGCCGGATGGCAACCGGATCACGCGGTCCCGGCCCGCCGAAGCCTGCATCCGCCAGCCACTCCTCCCCGCCGATGGTCACGATCCAGGCGAGATGCGCCCTGATGCCGCCGACCGGCGCGCCCATGCGCACCCGCCCGAGGATCGGCCGCGCCTCGAACCCGAGATGCTTCAGCGCCTCGCCGAACAGCCAGTTGAGCTGGAAGCAATATCCCCCGCGCTTCTTCTCGACGAGTTGGTTCCAGATATCGGCGGGCTGCAGGCTCGGAACCCGGCCGAGAAACGGGTCGATGCTTTCGAATGCAATGGTGGCAAGCTGCGCCCGCTGCAGGGCGGTGAGCCCGGCCGGCGTGATGTCGATGTCCTTGAGGCCAATCCGCCTCGCATATTGGTCGAAGTCAAACATGTCCTGATCCCTCATCTGGTGTGACACCAAGCTTGTACCGTCGCCCATTTGCCGCCGCTCCCTAAAAGTTTGCTAACGGCGCAGCCCCTCGCTTATGCTGGCGGCGGGGACATCTGGGGGATCGGTCGGGTGCGTTTCGATGAGGAAATCGCCGGTTTCATTGCCGGCCCTGTCATGATGATCGTCGGCACCAGCGATAGTGCCAACCAGCCCGATGTCGGCCGCGGCGTCGGCTGCCGCGTCCTGCCGCGTGGCGAAACCATCGAAGTCTTGATCTCCGGTTGGCAGTGGCCGGATACGCTCGCCAACATAATCGAGACCGGCCAAGCCGCCTTCACCTTCGTGCGCCCGTCCGATTATCGCTCGCTGCAGCTAAAGGGCAGCGCCAGCCTGCGCGCCGCCACCGAAGACGACCACGCGCTCTGCGAGCGCTATATCGCCGGCGTCACCGCAGCACTCGCCGAGCAGGGCGTTCCCTCGTCGATGATCGAGGTCTGGCTGACATCCCGCGATCTCGCCACCGCCATACTCGATGTCCGCACCATCTCCATCAAGACGCCCGGCAGCAGCGCCGGCGCGCTGATCGGAGCGCCCGCATGAAGGAGATCCCACTGCGGCTACGCGATATGGAAACCTTCTTCGAGGGCATCGTCCCCTCGATCATCGCCACGTCCTCGGCAGACGGCATTCCCAATGTCTCCTACCTCTCGCATGTCGTGCTGGTGGACGACGAGCGCGTCGGCCTCTCCAACCAGTTTTTCAACACGACCATGGCAAATCTCGCGGAAAACCCGAAGGCGGCCATATTGCTGGTCGATGGCGCCCGTGGCGGCCAGTGCCGGTTGCGCGCGGTTTATGAGAAGACCGTCTTCGACGGTCCGCTGTTCAGCCGCGTTTCGACCCAACTCGATGCGACGAGCGCGCAGGTCGGCATGGCCGGCATCATGCGGCTTCGCGGCGTCGATATCTTCCGGGTGGTCGATATCACGATCTACCCCTCGCCCGTGGCAGCCCCGATCGAGCCGGTCGCGCGCGAACCGCTGCTCGAGGCAACCGCCAGCCTCGCCATGACACTCGCCCACCTTCCCGCCCATATCGACACCGCCCTTGACGCGACGCTGGAATGGATGCGCGACACGCTTGAATGCGATCAGACCGTCGTGTTTCTCGCCGACGAAAACAGCGGCCAGCTCGCGACGGCGGGCAGCCTGGGCTACGAGCGATCGGGCGTCGGCTCCGAGATCGCCTTCGGAGACGGCGTCTTCGGCAGTGCCGCCCGTGAGCGGGATATCGTCAAGATCAGCGATCTCAGCCGGGCGCGACGCTACAGCGCCGCGGTCAAAGCATCGGCCGAGAATGAAAATCTGACCCGCACCATCGCCCCGCCGATGGATGCCGAGACCATGAGCCAAATTGCCGTGCCGATGATCTCAGGCGGTCACCTCATCGGCGTTCTCGGCGCCGAAAGCCGCCGAAGGCTTGCCTTTACGGCAGTGCAGGAGGCAGCGCTGACGCTTGCGGCCCAGCATCTGGCCGGTGTCATCGCCCTGTCGCAGGCATTGCCGGAAGACCAGAAGCCGACGCCATCAGGGCAGCCGCGGGGGAAGAACACCCACCGGATCGAAATCCGCTACTACGCCTTCGACGACAGCATCTTCATTGCCGACGAATACATCATCAAGGGCATTGCCGGCCGGCTGCTGAACCACATGCTGCGCGCCCATGTGGAGAGCGGCCGTACCGGTTTCGCCAACCGTGAACTGCGCCTCTGCACATCGCTCAGGCTTCCCGAATTCAAGGACAACCTTGAGACCCGGCTTCTCCTCCTGCGCCGCCGCCTCGCCGACAAGACCTCGCCCATCCAGCTGGTGCCGACCGGGCGCGGACAGTTTTCGCTGACCTTCGACGGACAGCCTGTCTTCGTCGAGGAAACGACGTTGGACGGGGATTAGCCAAGCCGCGCGCAGAAGCCATCCAGCGCGTTCAACATCACCACACCCTTTTCGATGCGCGAAACGAAGCCCGGCATCTCCAGCCGCTCGCCAAGCACCATCCCCGCAGGCAAGCCAAACGACGCCGGCTCCCGTGTGAGATTGAACACAAACAGAAGCGTCTCGCCCTCTTTCTTCCGGGTAAACACCAGCAGATCCTGGTTGGTGTCGAGGAAGGTCATCGCCCCGTCGATCAGCGCCGGATGCTTTTTGCGGAAGGCCAGCGTGTCGCGGTAGTGGGTGAGCACCGAATGCGCATCGCCTTCCTGAACATCGACCGAGAGCGCCGCCTGCTCATAGGGCACCGGCAGCCAGGATTTTTCGGCCGTGGTGAAGCCGGCATGCGCCTTGGCCGCTTCCCAGGGCATCGGCGTGCGGCATCCGTCGCGGCCCTTGAAGGCCGGCCAGAAGCGGATGCCGTAGGGGTCGCGCAGATCCTCGAAGGCGAGATCGGCTTCCGGCAGGCCGAGTTCCTCGCCCTGGTAGAGGCAGATCGAGCCGCGCAACGCTGCAAGTACCGAGATCGCCAGCTTGGCGACGACAGGCCGCTCCTCCACTGTCTTGGCGAAGCGGCTGAGATGGCGGTTGACGTCGTGGTTGGAGAAGGCCCAGCAGACCCACCCATCGGCCACGGATTTCTGGAAGGCATCGACGCAGTTGCGGATATGGGCGGCGGTGAACTCCGGCCCCAGGAGATCGAAGGTGTAGCACATGTGCAGCTTGTCGCCGCCGGTGGTATAGGCCGCGACCGTCTTCAGCGAGCGCGCCCCATCGCCCACCTCGCCGACAGTCGTTCGCCCCTCATAGCGGTCGAGCAGCGCGCGAAAACGCTGCAGGAAGCCGATATTTTCGGGCTGCGTCTTGTCGTAGAGATGGTTCTGCATGCCGTAAGGGTTGGTGTCAGGCGCATCCAGCCCGCCATCGCTGGTATCGGGCTCGTGCGGAGGGTTGTCGCGCAGAAGCTTGTCGCAGAAATAGTAATTGACCGTGTCCAGCCGGAAGCCGTCGACCCCACGGTCGAGCCAGAATTTAACGGTCTTCAAAAGCGCGTCCTGCACATCCGCGTTGTGGAAGTTGAGATCCGGCTGCGAGGTAAGAAAATTGTGCTGGTAATATTGCCGGCGCACGCCGTCCCATTCCCAGCCCGGCCCACCGAAGATCGACAGCCAGTTGTTCGGCGCCGTTCCATCCGGCTTCGGATCGGCCCAGACATACCAGTCGGCCTTGTCGTTGGTGCGGCTGGAGCGGCTTTCGACGAACCATGGGTGCACATCCGCCGTATGCGAGATCACCTGGTCGATGATCACTTTCAGCCCCAGCGCATGCGCGGCCACCATCATCTCGTCGAAATCGGCGATCGTCCCGAAGATCGGGTCCACGTCGCAGTAATCCGAGACATCATAGCCCATGTCGGCCATAGGCGACTTGAAGAAGGGTGAGAGCCAGATCGCGTCGACGCCGAGGCTGGCAATATAGGGCAGACGCCTCGTGATCCCTTTGAGGTCCCCTAGCCCGTCGCCATTCGTATCCTGAAACGATCTCGGATAGACCTGATAGACAACAGCACCCCGCCACCAGTCCGCATTCCCGCCCGTCTGCACCGCCATCTGCCGCATATCCTCGCCATGTTCCTGTCCATGCCGAGACTAAAGCGCAGAAAGCAAAAGACAACCGCGCTCACGTCTTTTTGCGCGCCAGTTGCCGGAACACCGGTCAGCCCGCTGGCATCGCGCGAGCCGGACTCGCCATATCGGGCCAATCCGCGCTTGTAAGTGCGGCGCGCGGCGCGTATCAGCGAAGACGGAGCATCTGGGAGGCAGGCAGTGGGCGGACGTTTTCTATCGATCGGTGAGTGCATGGTGGAGCTGTCGCAGGCCGGCGCCGGGCTGCTGCGCAAGGGCTTTGCCGGCGATACGCTGAACACCGCCTGGTATGCCCGCGCCTGTCTTGATCGAGACTGGTCGGTCGATTACTGCACCGCGCTCGGCGACGATGCCATGTCCGACGAGATGGTCGCCTTCTTCGCTGACGCCGGCATCGGCACGCAGAGCATTCGCCGCATCAAGGGCAAGGCGCCCGGCCTCTACATGATCAGCCTGAAGGACGGCGAACGCTCCTTCAGCTACTGGCGCGACAACTCCGCCGCCCGCCAGCTCGCCGCCGATGCCGACTTCCTGCGCCAGGCGATCGAAGGCGCCGACGTCGTCTATTTCTCCGGCATCACGCTCGCCATCCTCTCGCGCGACGACGCCGACACGCTGCTCTCCGAGGCACGCCGCGCCAAGGCATCCGGCAAGCTCGTCGCCTTCGACCCCAACATCCGCCCGCGCCTGTGGTCGGGCTATGACGAGATGCACGCGACCATCAGCGAAGGCGCGCGCGCCGCATCGATGGTGCTGCCGAGCTTCGAGGACGAGGCCCTGCACTTCGGCGACGTCTCGATCGAGGCGACCATCCACCGCTACCGCGCGCTTGGCGTCCGCGACGTCGTCGTCAAGAACGGCGCCGACGGCATAACGCTCGACTTCGACGGCGAAGAAACCTTCGTGCCCTCAGAGCGGGTCGAGCAGGTCGTCGACACGACAAGCGCCGGCGACAGCTTCAACGGCGCCTTCATCGCCCACTACCTGGAAACCCGGGACGCCCCCGCATCCGCCCGCTTCGCCGCCAAGGTCGCGGCCCGGGTTGTCAGCGAGCATGGGGCGCTGGTAGCGAAGGATAAGCTTGGGGTTTGAGTGGGTTTACAAAAGCGGAATGATTTTTGCCAAGACTTTGACGACCTTGGCGGCCACCTCCACCGCCTTAACTAGCTCGGCTATCTCCTCGGAGAGAACCTCCAATCTCTGCCTTGATCGCGCCATGGTATCCGTGAGTGCCACGTAGTCCTTCGAACTCGTCTTGAGCTTTGCAGCGGTCAGTGCGTCCAGTTCGGCCTTGAAAACGTTGGCCTCGTCGATGCATCGAGCAGCCGCATCGCCATCGACAGCGTTGCCGCTGGCCTCTGTCATTGTCAGCATGCCATTCAAGATACGATCATATGCGGTCCTGTAGCTGGTCATGGTCATCCCTTCGCGGATAGAAACGGTTCGACTGCCGCCTGCAACTCTTTTGCCGCTTCGATGAAGCGTTCCAGGGTCAGCGGGTTTGGCTTGTTCTCCGCCAACTCCTTGTGCGCGGTCACAAAGTTATCGAGCAGCGTTTCGTAGCGAGGCTTTTCTCCCGAATCGGCAGGCAGGAAGGGCGCGACGGCGGCGTCCATTTCCTGTCGATCCTTCAAGAGTTCCCGATAGGCACGGTAGCGTGTCCCCGTATCAGCCGGGCTATGGGAAGTAGGCGCGCCGTGGATTTTTTCGAGCGCAACGGCCTGTTGCGCCTGCCATGTCTTGTGCGTCGCGGCGATATTGTCGGCCATCACTGCAAAATCCGCCGCCAGCAGAGGTCTTCCCTTCACAATCGACGGATGAGCCTTCTCGACGATCGTCTGTATCCGCCGATATTGCATCTCGGTGATGGCCTTGCGTGCCGCAAGTAGTGTGGCGTCTGAAACCGGGCCGAAGTTGCTCGTCTTGGCGGAAGCAGGAATAGCGCCATCGATCGCCTTCTGCAGGTTGCCGAGCGCTGTTCCGAGATCGTCACCGGCAACGCCGGTCGCTGCCTTCGCCAAGGCAGAGCCGTAATCGGCCAGCGCCTGCGCAAAGGCAACACGTCGGTTCCATTCCTTGTCCACATCGGAAGGCTCGATCTTTGGTGGCGGAAACGCGTAGGGCGCATCGCCCAATGAAAACTTGTAGGCTTGCTGCTCCAAATAGTAGCGCTCATCCATCGTCCGCCGCATCGCGCCGGTACTCTTGGCGGCATCCGCAACCGCCGCCGTCGCCACCCCGAACTTCTGAATATCAGTCGCATCCACACTGGCGCAGCCGGCCAAAGCCGTGGCCGCCAGCAACGCCAGCACCCGCAATCGTTTCAACATGGATTGTTCCCCTAACTGCAGCTAGGGATAGCACATTTCCGATTGCAAACAACAAACCGAACACAACCCAAGATCACAGCTGCGGTTGCATCAAGCTGCACCCGCCCGCCTGTAATATTTCCATCATCGACCGCAGCGAGAATATGAGCGCGGGAATCGATTATCCGGCGCCCGCCCGGAGCGGTGCGCCGATGGCGCGGATGGAAGTCGGATCATGTTGCAACGCCTGCAAAATGCCAGCGATGGCGAAAACGCCGCCGCCTTGCCGATGGGCAAGCCGGAGCGGCTGGTCATCGTCACGGATGCCTGGCATCCGCAGGTCAACGGCGTCGTCCGCTCGATCGAAAACACCAACCGCGAACTCGCGAAGATCGGCGTCGAGGTGGCGATGGTGACGCCGCAGGCGTTCCGCAACATCCCCTGCCCCACCTATCCCGAAATCCGCCTGTCGATCGCCCGCTACCGCAGCGTCGCCCGCGAAATCGCCAGGCACAAGCCGTCCTACGTCCATATCGCCACCGAGGGTCCGCTGGGGCTGACGGCGCGGCGTTGGTGCCTGAAGAACCGCATGCCCTTCTCCACCAGCTACCACACCCGCTTTCCCGAATATGTCGCCGCCCGGCTCCCCATCCCGAAGAGCTGGCTCTACGCCTTCGTCAAGTGGTTCCACAATTCCGGCGCCGGCTGCATGGTGGCGACGCCCTCGCTTGCGCGCGAGCTCTCCGAAAAGGGCATCCGCAACCTGATGCCCTGGAGCCGCGGCATCGACGCCAACCAGTTCCACCCGGCCGAGCTTGAGGAAAAGCCCTTCGGCCTTTCCCGCCCGATCTTCATGACGGTCGGCCGGGTGGCGCTGGAAAAGAACCTGCCGGCCTTTCTCGATCTCGATCTTCCCGGCTCGAAGGTCGTCGTCGGGGATGGCCCGGCCCGCGCCGAGCTCGAGAAACGCTATCCGGATGTGCATTTCACCGGCCTGAAGGTCGGCCCGGAACTGGCGGCGATCTATGCCCAGGCCGATGTCTTCGTCTTCCCGTCGCTGACCGACACCTTCGGCAACACCATCCTCGAGGCGCTGGCCTCCGGCGTCCCCGTCGCCGCCTACCCGGTCACCGGCCCGCTCGATATCATCGGCGAAGATAGCGAGGTCGGCGCGCTCGACGACGACCTGCGTATCGCCTGCCTCGCGGCGCTCTCCTCCTCGCGAGAAAAGGCCCGCGAGCTCGCCGTCCAATATTCCTGGGAAGCGGCAACGCTGCAGTTCATCACCAACATCCGCGCCGCCAACGGGGTGATCACCCCGAAGTGGAAGAAAGCCTGGCAATACGCCAAGTCGCTGCCGCGCAACAAGCGCCTCGGCGATGGCGACGCGGCGACGATGGTGTGAAGTGTTTCCCTAGGCCTTAGGGATACTCACTGCGCTGGATACGGCGGCCTCGGCACGACGACCACCCCATACGCGTCGGCGTTGGTCAGGCGCGACGCCTGCCTCAAACTCCCTCATCCTCGCCCTTGTGGCGGGGATCCAGCCGACGCGCGTCCGCGCGGCGAAGTGACCCTTCTTCTACGCAACACCGCAGCAGGTTATTCACGGCGCGGACGCGCCGTGGCTGGATCCCTGTGACAAGCACAGGGATGAGGGTGGAGAGGTTGGCGGCCAAGAGCTTTCGCTGCTCTCAAAAGGACAACTCCCCCTACTCCGCAGCCCCCACCACCTGGCGCCCCCGCTCACCTGGCAGCGGCGGAAACGCCAGCGCGATCGTGGCAGCACCCAGCCCCACCAGCGCCGAGCCGATGAACAGCCAGGAGTAATTGGCGAAGTGATCGAAGATCCAGCCGCCGATCAGCGGGCCGAAGGCCATGCCGAGGCTGGAGAGCATGGTGGCGGCGCCGAAGACGGTGCCGATGATCTTCTGCCCGAAATATTCGCGCGCCAAGACTGCGTAGAGCGGCATGACGCCGCCATAGGCGCTGCCGAAGATCACCGCCAGTGCGTAGAATTCGCCAAGCCGGCTGACGAAGAGATAGCCCATCAGGGCAATCGCCTGGATGAGCAGCCCGCCGACGATGACGGGCTTGACGCCGACGCGATCGGCAAGCGAACCGTAGATCAACCGGCCGCCCAGCCCCGCCAGCCCCTCGACGCTGTAGATGCTGACAGCCGCCATCGGCGCCACGCCGCAGATCGTCGCGTAGCTCACCATATGGAAGATCGGCCCGGAGTGGGCGGCGCAGCAAGCGAAGAACGTCAGCCCGAGCACGATGAACTGCGGCGAGTGGAACACGTCGGCGAGCCGCGCATTCCCCCGCTCTGCAGGCAATGAGCCCGCAGCCGTCGCGCCATTCGGCGATGCCGCGCCAAGGTCATCCTCTGCGCTCTCTGGCGCGCGTCGCACCAGCAGTGCGGCCGGAAGCAACAGCACCCAGGCGCCGATGCCGATGATGAGCATCGCGGTGCGCCAGTCATAGGCAGAGATCAGGAAGCGGGCGAAGGGCGAGATGGTCATCGGCGCCACGCCCATGCCGGCCGAGACCAGCGAGACGGCAAGCCCGCGATGTTCGTCGAACCATGCGGTGGTCGCCGCAATCATCGGCGCGAAGAAGGTGCTGGCGGCGATGCCGACGAGAATGCCGTAGGTCAGCTGGAATTGCAGGAGCGTCACCGCCCGGCTGGAAAGCACCAGCGCCAGCCCGAGCAATGCGGCGCCCACAAGCACCACGGCGCGCGGCCCGAACCGGTCGCTCGCGGCCCCCCAGACGAAGCCGCCGATCCCCATGACGATGAAATTGAGCGTCATCGCGCTGGCGATGCCGATATGCGACCAGCCGGTGTCGAGCGCGATCGGCTCCTGGAAGATCGCCAGCGAAAACATCGCCCCGAGCGCGACGCAGGTCATCAGCGCCCCCGCCGCCACGATCACCCACCGATAGGACCCCTGATGCGAATGGCTCATCATCGTGCACCTCCCTGTGCGAACCGATCTGGCGCGGATGCCCTATAAAAGACGATCCATGCCCTCCCCATCAAGACGTCGGACATCGGCCGCATCCGACAGCCTGTCACATAATTTTCAAGAATTGCCCGTCCGGCGCGCAGCCCCGGCGGCCTTTATACCAAAAATGGTCATACATATTAAATCAGGATTATTAGACAAACACAGGTCGGCGTGAGATTCTTTGCATGTAGAATCAGGGCGCGACATGGCTGACGAACGTTATCTATATGATTCGAAGTCGCACAAGGCGGTCATGTACCAGGCCGGCGAACACCTGTTTTCGCTATCCGGAAGTAAAGCCGAGCACTGGATATCGGGAGACTACATCTTTTCCATGGAGACCCAGGCGATAAGCTTCTGGATTCTTGGAAACGACATCTACGGCCACGTCGGCAACGGCGAACTGACCCGCGAGCCGGTTTATTACTTCGACGGCTGAGACAGCCCATCTTCATCGCCAAGGAAGCGGAGTGCGGGCGCAGCCTTGGCTGCACCCGACATGTCACTTTGCCAGCTACCAGGCCAAGCTGCTACTTGGCAGGCTGCGGCTTGCGTCGTCCGCCGCTCTTGGATTCGTACGGATTGTCCTTCTCGCGATACATGATCCGGATCGGCACGCCGGGCATGTTGAAATCCGTGCGCAGGCTGTTGACCAGATAGCGCGTGTAGGATTCCGGCAGCGCATCGGCGCGCGTGCACGAGATCATGAAGGCCGGCGGGCGGGCCTTGACCTGGGTCATGTACTTCAGCTTCAGGCGGCGGCCGGAGACGGCCGGTGGCGGATGCTGCGTCGTGATCGAATCCAGCCAGCGGTTCAGCTTGGCGGTCGAGATGCGGCGGTTCCACGTCATGTCGGTGTCGATGATCGACTGCATCAGCTTGTCGAGGCCGCGGCCGGTCTGGCCGGAGATCGGCACGGCGCGGATGCCGCGCGCCTGCGGCAAAAGCCGCTCGGTCTTCTCACGCAGGTCCGCCAGAAGCGCCTGCGGCTCGTCGATCAGGTCCCACTTGTTGAAGGCGAGAACGGCGGCGCGTCCCTCGCGAACCACGAGGTCGACCAGCTGCAGGTCCTGCTTCTCGAAGGGAATGGTCGCGTCGAAGACGATGACCACGGTTTCCGCGAAACGGATGGAGCGCAAGGAATCGGCGACCGACAGCTTCTCGAGCTTCTCGGTGACGCGCGCCTTGCGGCGCATACCCGCCGTGTCGAACATCTTGATGGTGCGGCCGTTCCAGTCCCACTCGACGGAAATGCTGTCGCGGGTAATGCCGGCCTCGGGGCCGGTAAGCAACCGGTCCTCGCCGAGGAAGCGGTTGATCAGCGTCGACTTGCCGGCATTCGGGCGGCCGATGATCGCTACGCGCAGCGGCTTGGTGTCGTCATATTCCGGCTCGTAATCCTCGTCCTCTTCCATCTCGTGAGGAAGATTGACGTTGGTCTCGGCGATGTCTTCCTTCGGCGGATAGGCGCGATCCTCGCCGACCGCTTCGACGATCGCGTCGCGCAGGTCGAGCATGCCCTGCCCGTGCTCGGCCGAGATCGGCACCGGTTCGCCGAGGCCGAGCGTATAGGCGTCGTAGAAACCGCCGTCGGAGCCCTTGGCTTCCGACTTGTTGGCGACGAGAACGACCGGCTTGCCGCGACGGCGCAGCATCTCGGCCAGTTCCTTGTCGACAGGCGTCAGGCCGAACTTGGCGTCGACCACGAAGAGCGAGATGTCGGCCTCGTCGATCGCCGCTTCCGTCTGGGCGCGCATGCGGCCCTGCAGGCTCTCGGCCTCGGCCTTTTCCAGACCGGCGGTATCGATGATGGTGAAGGTCAGCCCCATCAGGCGCGCGTCGCCGGGGCGGCGGTCGCGGGTGACGCCGGGCGTGTCGTCGACAAGCGCCAGCTTCTTTCCGACCAGCCGGTTGAAAAGCGTCGACTTGCCGACATTCGGGCGACCGACGATCGCGACCGTAAAGCTCATTGAAATACCCTAAACTCAGCCCTGTGCGGCGGGCGCCTTGCCGGATGCGGTGATGTTATCAAGCATCATCTGGGCGCGATTGGCAACATTGCGCGGTGACTGCGCATCGTCGGCGATCGCCTGGTACCACTGGCGGGCCTGAGCCATGTTGCCGGCCTTGTAGGCGGCAAGGCCGAGCGCTTCGCGAGCGGAGTGGCGGAATGCGTTGGTCGGAACGGCCATTTCCTCGACCTGGGCCGAGACCTGCTCATAGGTGCCGTTTTCGATCAGGAGCCATGCGGCGCGCATCTTGGCGGCATCGCGGATCGGCGCCGGCGCCTTGGCGTCCTTGCCGATCACGTCGAAGGCGGCGATGGCGCCCGTCGCGTCACCCTTCTGGGCAAGCACGGAGGCGGCGCGCAGGCGCGCCAGGATCGGATAGTCGCCGTGACCTTCCTTCTCGAGCTTCTCGAGCGCTGTCAGCGCCTCGTCGCTCTTGTTCTCGTCGGCAAGCTTCATGGCGGCGATGAACTGGTCGCCGGTGCCCGACGACTGGTTGTTGTCCCAATACTGGAACACCTTGTAGCCGACCGTGCCGAGAACGATGAGGACGGCCAGCACGATCAGGTAGCGGCCGAAACGCTGCCACGCACCCTTCATCTGGTCCGAACGCAGTTCCTCATTGACCTCACGAATGAAGCTATCGTCGTTGAATGCCATTCTCGTCTCCGGCAGCGGATATGCAAAATCATGCGGGTTGCACGCACATTGTCGGGCCTTCTACCCCATTTTGCATCCGTTGTAAGGGGGATGTGAAAGAATCGTTACATCACAAGCGGAGAAACGCCGATCACCAGTTCGTGCAGCTTGAACAGGATGACCGCCCAGAGCACCGCGCCGATGACCACTGCATAGAGATCATACTTGGCCGAGACGAAAACCGGCAGCGTGATTTCCCCATTGCGCAGCCGCTGCTTCATCGAGATCCTGAGCAGCACCGCCCAGGCAAGAAACGCCACAAACAGCACGATCGCCTCCGGCTCGCCATTGGCGAGAAGATGCGACAGCGCCCAGATCTTGATCGCCACCAGAAGCGGAAACTTCAGCTTGGCGCGGATATGCCCGGCGGGCAGGAAGCCCGCCACCAGACAGATCATCGCGATCAGCATCAGGGTCAGCGTGATATGCGCCATCCAGATCGGCGGATTGTAGAGCGTGCCATACATGCCGCGCGCCTGATCGAAGGCATAGGCGAGGAACAGCAACGTCACGATGCTGAGGATGCCGTGGACGGCGCCCCATAAAGGCTTGCCGAGCTTGTCGATCATCGACCGGCGGAAATCGGGAACGATGACGCGGATCAGGTGAAGGCCGATGAAGAGGATGAGGCTCAAGATGAGAAGCTGCATCGCTAAATTCCTGTTTTGACTATGAGACAGGCTTATCGTCGTGAGCAGGAAAATGCCAGCGGCACCGCAGCTTCGCCTCAATTCTGTAACAGAAAAGCCCGAAATAAATTGTCGCGGTGCCCATGTCTACTTTGATCTCTCGTTCCTGTCTTTCCCTTTCGCTTGCCCTCTCGCTGCTCGCGCCGGCCATTGCCCCAGCGCTCGCCCAGACCGCCGACGGCGCCGCAAACGCCAACCCGGCGACCAAGCCGAAGCAGCTGGTAATGATCTCCTTCGACGGCGCCCACGACAACGCGCTGTGGCAGAAGAGCCGCGAGATGGCGGCGAAGAACGGCGCGCATTTCACCTATTTCCTCTCCTGCACCTTCCTGATGAACAAGGAGATGAAGAAGGCCTACCAGGCGCCGCACCAGAAGCCCGGCCGCTCCAACATCGGCTTTGCCCAGAGCGACGACGAGATCCGCGAGCGCCTCGGCAACATCTGGCATGCCCACCTCGAAGGCCACGACATCTCCAGCCACGCCTGCGGCCATTTCGACGGCCGCCAGTGGAGCGAGGCCGACTGGTCGGACGAATACGCCACCTTCCACCGGACGCTGAAGAACGCCTGGAAGGGCGTCGGTCTGGAAGAGCCGAAGGGCTGGCAGGATCTGGTCGACCACGGCATCCACGGTTTTCGCGCCCCTTATCTGTCGGCGACCGCTGGCTCGGACATGATCGCCGCCGAAAAGAAGGCCGGCTTCACCTATGACGCCAGCCTCGTCACCAAGGGTCCGGCCATGCCGGTCGAGGAAGGCGGCATCATCCGCTTCGGCCTGCCCTTGATCCCCGAGGGCCCGCGCGACCGCCCGATCGTCGGCATGGACTACAACCTCTTCGTCCGCCACTCCAAGGGCGAGGAAGACAAGGCCGACAGCAAGGAATTCGAAGACCGCGCCTACGCCGCCTTTTCCCGCGCCTTCGACAAGCAATATGCCGGCGACCGCATTCCGCTGCAGCTGGGCTTCCACTTCGTCGAGATGAACGGCGGCGCCTACTGGCGGGCGCTCGACCGGCTGGTGAGCGATGTCTGCCATCGGGCTGATGTGGCCTGTGTGAGCTATTCGCAGGCGATCCCTGTGATCAAGGCACGCGGCAAGCTGCAGGGGACGCCGGCTTCGGGGTTGTGATTTCTGCCTTGCGTGCGATCTCGGTGAACGCCATCTGACGCTCGCGCTGGCCTGCCGGCGAGCGTTTTACCGTGTGATACCCCCCTCTGCCCTGCCGGGCATCTCCCCCACAAGTGGGGAGATTGGCTGGGCGCAGCCGCTCGCTGCTACCTCGACGTTTGGCGAAAACCTATCCGCGAGTCGATCTCCCCCCTTGTGGGGGAGATGTCCGGCAGGACAGAGGGGGGTATGGCTCTGCGCCGACATCAGCCGGAGCGACCAACCCTCCCCATACCACCACCCCACCTCACGGGCACAACCACCCACCCCACAAAACAAATCCCTCAACCCGCTCAACACCCTAACCCCGTCATCGCACTTTCCTCATCCCCACCCCGCACCACTCCGCCACACTCCCCTCGTCACCGCACTGGGAGCCGGGTCGCGAACCGGATGCTCAGCCGCTCAAAGTCCGGCGTGTGGTGATGGTTGCCAAGGGGATTAGACGCCGTCAGGGCCGATGATCCACCGGCAAGACCGATCCGAGAGACGCTCCTGTCGGGTCGGGCGAACCGGAAACCGAGGTGATCGGGCAGGCGGACAGCCTGACACTTATACCACCGACAACAAACCGCCTGCCCTTCCCGTTTCATGACGCCGACCGTCGCGAGGTTTTGCTTCGCGCGCGGTTTTGGCGTGCGTGGAGGGTGGGATGGTGGCTGGCGTTCTGCCGTGTGATACCCCCCTCTGCCCTGCCGGGCATCTCCCCCACAGGTGGGGAGATTGGCTGGGCTCATCCGCTCGCTCCACGCTCATTGTTTGGTTGGGGAGCAAGCCACGAGTCGATCTCCCCCCTTGTGGGGGAGATGTCCGGCAGGACAGAGGGGG
>NZ_DDHH01000036.1:0-8194 GCF_002338015.1 Rhizobium sp. UBA1881 | reverse complement strand
CGCTCTTCCGATCTGCGCCGCCGATGCGCTCGTGATGCGGATTGGCCCACCATGCGGCGATATCCTTGTAGCGAAACACCCAGGGCTTGCCGGCGAGACCATCGGTGATCGGGCTGCGCTGCCGGGCTTTGCGGGCATCGTCATCCGCGTAGTACCAATCGAAGCCCTCGCCGGAGCTGATCGCCGCCGTGAGCGCATTTCGATCGTCGGCAAGCCGGAAGCCATCGGGGTTGGCGCTGGCCATATCGTCGTCACGCCAGTCGGCGAGCGGCGTGTAATTATCGATTCCGACGGCATCGATATCGGGCGAGGCCCAGAGCGGATCGAGATGGAAGTAGACATCGCCGCTGCCATCGGCCGGGTGATAGCCGAAATACTCGCTCCAATCGGCGCCATAGGTGATCTTCGCCGCCGGCAGCAGCGCCTTTACGTCCCCCGCCAGCCGCACCAGCGCCTCGACGAAGGGAAAGGCATCGCCGCCATCACGCAGCTGCGTCAGGCCGCGCAGTTCGGAGCCGATGAGGAAGCCATCGACCCCGCCGGCCAGACGCGCCAGTTGCGCATAGTGCAGGACGAAGCGCCGGTAGCTTTCCTCGCCGCCGAGATAGGTCACGTGGCCGTTCGCGATCGTGAAATCGCCCGCCTGCGCATTGCCGGCAAAGGCCTGCACCTGCCCGCGCGCGATAGCCGTCCGATCGGCGCTGGCAGGCCGCCCCGGTGCAGGATCGCAGGTGATGCGGCCGCGCCAGGGATAGGACGCCTGTCGCGCGCCGCCATAGGGATCGGCAAGCGCGTTATCGGCGGGAATGTCCATCATCACGAAGGGATAGAGATAGACCTTGAGACCCCGCGCCTTGAGATCGGCGATCGCCGACAGCACGCTGGCATCATCGGGCGTTCCGCCATAGGCCGGGCCGCCATTGCTGCGGCTGACGAGATGCGCCGCGCCGCGCCCGATGCCGGAGACCGACCACGGCCTGCTTTCCTCCGCGCGGCTCGCCACCTCGACGCCCGGCACCACGCGGCATTGGCCGGCGCGCAGATCGGTGCCGAACCAGGAGACGACGAGCGCCACGCGCTCGAGATTGGGGCAGAGCGCCATCAGCTCGTCGATCGAGATATCCCAATCGCTCGTGCCGCGCAGGCTGTTGCGGTTGAGAATGTGGGCGCTGCCGGCGCCGATACTTTCCGAGACCTGCGCCAGCTGATAGCCATGCTCGGTGGCGCCGGGGATGATGCAGACGGCCCTGATCTCACTCTCGAGCTCACCGACCGATCTTACGACCTCGAACTGCAGCAGCGGAATGCGGTTTCCATAGGCATCGAGCGGCAGCCGCTCGAAGACGACATAGGCAAGTCCGCGATAGGCCGGCGCATTGCCGGCCCCCTGCTTGGCCTCGATCAGCGGGTCCGGCAGTTGCGCCTCGTCGCCGCGATAGACGCGCATCTCGATCCTCGTCAGATCCAGTTCCTTGCCATCGGCCCAGACACGCCTGACATGCCCGATCGGCCCTTCCGCGAGGCCTACCGCGAGATTGGCGAAGTAGCGGAAGCTCTCGACACGGGTGCCGCCGGTGGCCTTGCCGCCTTGCCGCTCGCTGGTCACCTCCTCCTCGAAGCGCGTGGCCCAGATCAGCGTGCCGCCGACGCGCACACTGCCATAGACGCGGTTGATCGCCGTGCCCTCGTCGGCGCCGGGAATGCGGGCGCTCGACAGATGCGCGCCGCGCACGGTGGAGTGCCCGTTGATCAGCGCATGGTCGACGACACTTCCGGCAAGCGCGCCGGCCGCGCGGCCAATGATGGCGCCGACAGGACCGAAGACGCCGCCGAGTGCCGCGCCTGCGGCCTGAAAGAGGAGCGTTGCCATCTATCTCTCCGGAAAACGAAAGACGTCCGATATGCGCCGACGCCAGCTCGGCACCAGCGGCGAGGTCACCACCGCCGCCTGCTCGTAGGCATGGATGAACTGACGCTCGCCAGAGAGGATACCGGCGTGCTTGGCGGCGAGCTGCGGGCGCCAGCGAAACAGAATCACGTCGCCGGGCCTCGCCTCGACAAGCGGCAGTGGCGGGCCGAAATGCCGGAGTGCGGCCTCCATCAACCGATCCCCGCCGCCGCGCTCGGCCCAATCGGGCGCATAGGGCGGCGGGCGCTCCGGCTCGGTTCCATAAAGCTCACGCCAGATACCCCGGATCAACCCGAGACAATCGCAGCCGACGCCCTTGAGCGAAGCCTGATGCCTGTAGGGCGTGCCGATCCAGCCTTCGGCCAGCCGCAGCACTTCGCTTGCTATATCTGTCATTTGAACAGCGCGCTCCCGTCGTGAAGGGTCTCACCATCGGCATAGGTGTAAGCGAAATCGGTGCCGGGGATGTGCGGGAAACCGCGGAAATTCAGGTGGTTGGCGAATTTCGTTCGGCAGGTGGAGAAGGCCTTGTCGCAGCCCGCCGTCAGCGCGACGCGATCGCCCGCACTTGGCGTGGCCTCGAGCGGCAGCCAGAGGGTCACCTCCAGCAGACCGTCCTTCACCGCATGCGTCTCGATCTCCAGCCGCTGGCCCTGATTGTCGCCATCGAGAAAACCGAGCACGCCGAAACGGAAGAAGCCGTCGGGCACGGCCCTGATACCCGAGAGCACAAGCCGGCTGGCATCCGCCACCGAGACCACCACGCCTTCGGCGCGCATCGCGGGTGCCGAGAGATCGACGCCGCATCTGCTATCGCCAAGCGTCGCGTCGCAGCGCCGGCCATAGACGCGACCCTGCGGCTCGCCGAGGCGGCTGGCGAAGCTGCGCAACTCCGCCTGGAACTGGCCGGCATCGCGCGTGACATCGCCGATCTCCTGCACCTTCAAAAGCATGTGCTGCTCGGGGTCCGCCCAGTTGACGAGATGGACCTCGACGCGGGCGCCGTCATAGCGGCCACGCGTCAGATCTTCCTCGGTGATCGCCGCGCTGGAGAAGCCACCGGCGACATCGCTGGTGGCGGCAGGCAATCCCGCTTCCTCTTCAGCGGCACTGGCGGAAAAGCCGCTCGCCGCCAGGAAGGTGGTACCCGCGAACGCCAGGTCGTGATCGTGTTCGGTAAACCCAAGCACGACGCCATCGCGGCGCGTCACCCGCCAGGCGTGGCAGAGCGTCGTGGCGTCAACGGCAAGATGCGCGGCGAGCGCGTCCGGAATATGCCTCATGGCATGATCTCCATCAGCGGAATGGTGGGAATGCGCCCGGCATTGAAGGCCGAGAGGTTGACGTCGATGCGCCCGGTCGCAAAGCGCACCGGCACGTCGAACAGGAACCCCGCCGTCACCGACGCACCCTCCGGCGGAACGGCATCGGTCGCGAAGGTGACGATGCCGGTTACGGGATCGCACACGAAGGCGGACGACGGCTGCGGCACGCCATCCACCGCGACGACCACCGAGCCCTCGACGGGCTTCGCAATCCGGCGCGTGCTGCTGGCCCCGGCATCGCCATAGGTCTTGGCGAGCGGGAACGCGACAGTCACGCCATCGCCGATGCCGATCGGCTGGTCGCCCGATCCGATCTCGGCGCCGGGCCGTGTCGAGGTGAAGTCGATCGGATCGCGAAAGCGGAAGCCATAAAGCTCACCACTGCGGGCCTCGAAGAATTCCAGCACCTCATAGAGATCCGCCACCGAACGCAGGCCGGAGCCCGCATCATAGCTGCGGCGCGCATCGCGCCAGCGGCTGTTGCGGCTTTCGCGGCCATTGGAGAGATTGACGATATCGGTGCGCCTGATAGGCCCGCCGCTCGTCGACAGCGACAGGCGCAGCGGAAAGCGCACCTCGTGGAAACCCGGTGTCATTACTCTAGCCTCACAGGTTGCGCTGGCCGCGCATCGCGGTGCGCGCCAGCATCGAGGAAATCTGCGCCTCGCTCTTTCGGAAGCTCTCGGCATCCGTCGCGGTGACATTGAAGACGATCTGCGGCTGCGAGCCCGCCCCTGAAGCGGCGACGCCGAGCGAACCGTCGGCACCGCGCCGCAAGGGCAGGATCGCCTCGCTGCCCGCCTCGCCCATCAGCCCCATGTCGCCGCCAAGCGGAAAATAGGTGGGCTGCGAGACGACACCTCCATCGGCGAAAGGCAGCAGCTTGCCGGCGCCGCCGAGGAGGCTGGAGGCGGCGCCCGAGAGCATCGTCTCCAGCGGCTTCAATCCAGCCTGCAGCGCGATATCCGTCATCCGGTTGGCCAGCCCACGCAGCACGTCATCGAGCCCCTTGCCGCCCGAGACCGCGCTGCGCAGCGCGCCTGAGAGCGCCGAGCCGAAGGAGCGCGAGCGGCCCTCCAGATCGTCGAGCGTACGCCGCAACGTCGCCGCTTCGTCGGTCATGGCGGAGAGGTCGGTCTGGTTATCGGTCATGGTCGTTCCTCGTGTCGGATGGTGACCGGCGATCCGGAAAACGGGCCATCAGCCCATCGAGATCGGCGCGGGAGACGGCCGCGCGCGGCGGCGAAAGCCCGCCGGCGGCTGCGTGAAACTCCACGGGCGTCATCGCCCAGAAGGATTGCGGGGGAAGCCGCAGCAGGCAGAGACCGACATGCAGAACCCGCGCCCAGGGGAAAGGCGTGGGCCCCGCATTGTCCGTCGTCTTGATACCCGCTGCGGCTACAGGGGGCGCGCGGAGGCGTCCACGCCATCCCCCGAAAACGTCGCCGTCAGCAAATCGCCGACGATCACGGCATAGCCACCGATGCCGCCCTCGATATCGGCCTCCGCCACATCCTCGTCGGAATAGAGATTGCCGCCGCCGCGCAGGCCGGCGCCGATGATGCGGATCATGTCCGCCGCCTTCAGCCGGCCGCCGGAGAAACGTTCCGCCAGCCCATTCAGGCTATCGACCGAAAACGCCGTCTCGAGCTCGGCCAGAGCTCCCAGCGTCAAGCAGAGAACCCGCCGCTCGCCGTCAATCTCGGCCTCGATCTCGCCACGCCTGCGATTGGCCCTTCGTCCTTCCGCTTGTCCCACTGCCGTGCGGGCCGCCATCACAGCGCCTCGAAGGTGATCGCGCCGGCCGATTCCAGCGCCAGCTCGAACATCACCTCGCCATTGTACTGGCCCGAATATTCGAGCGCGCTCGCCTGGAACGGCCCGGTGACGCTGCCGAAATCCGGCACGACAATCTGCCAGCTCAGGATCGAGCCATTGAAGAAGGCTTTGCGCACCAGCTGGTCGGAGGCCGCGTCCTTGAAGATGCCTGCCCCCGAAACCGAAGCCCGCTGCACGCCGGCGCCGCCCAAGAGCTCGCGCCAGCGCCCGGCGCTTTCGGCATCGGTCACATCCACCGTCTCCGCATTGAAAGCCAGCCGCTTGGAGCGCAGCCCTGCCACCGTTTCATAATCCGTGCCGTTGAAAACCCTCAACAGCAGATCCTTGCCCTTCTGCGCCACCATGGCCTCATCCCTTCCGTGAAAAAAGGCGCCCCGATGGCACGCCCGTGATGTCATCGACTTGTCACTTTCAACCTGCCGGCGAAGATGCTACGACCGCTTCGATCCCTTCCCCTCGCCGAAATCACACCATGCCCGGGCCTTTTCCCCTGCGTTCGACACAGTTGATTGCCGTGCTCACCGTGACGCAGCTCATAGGCTGGGGCACGACATTCGACATGCTCGGCGTCATGGGTCGGGTGATCGCGCCCGATCTTAGGCTGGCGAACGAGATCGTCTTCGGCGGCCTGACCGTGATGATGGTCGTGCTTGCGCTTCTCGGCCCGACGATCGGCCGGCTATTGCAGCGACACGGCGCCGTGCCCGTGCTTGCCGCCTCATCCGTCACCTTCGCCGCCGGCCTTCTCATGCTGGCCGCGACAGACGGCATCGTGCTCTACACGATCTCCTGGATCGTCATCGGCATCGGCGGCGCGCTCGGCCTGACGACGCCGACCTATACCGCCGTTGTCGAGCGCGAGGGCTTAAACGCCAAGCGCGTGATCGCCATCCTGATGCTGTTCACCGGGCTCTCCAGCGCGCTGTTCTGGCCGATCCTCAGCCTGCTCGATGCCCAGTTCGGCTGGCGGATCACCTTCGTCATCTGCGCGGCGCTACAGTTGTGCGTCTGCCTGCCGCTCTATCTCTTCGGCCTGCCGCGTCCGGCCGCCACGCAAGAGGGATCCGCCGAAATGCATGCGGCGCCGGTCGATCTTTCTCCCGATGATCGGCGCAAGGCCTTCCTGCTGCTTGCGGCCGCAACGACGCTATCAAGCTTCGTCACCTTCGGCCTGGCGCCATCGCTGCTGGAGGTCCTACGCCAATACGGCGCCTCGCCGGTGCTTGCGCTGCAGCTCGGCTCGGCGCGTGGGGTCATCGGCATAACGGCGCGCGGCATGGACATGCTGCTCGGCAAGCGCGGCAACCCCATCGTCAGCGCCATCGCCGGGATAGGGCTGATGGTGGCGAGCTTCGGATTGATCCTCATCGTCGCGCCCTCGACATCGCTGCTCGTCGGCTTCATCGTGATCTACAGCTTCGGCGCCGGCGTCATGGCGGTTGCCCGCGCGCTGCTGCCGCTGGCGCTGTTTTCGCCGCGCGAATACGGCCTGCAGGCCGCACGCCTCTCGCTGCCGCAAAACATCGCGAACGCCGCCGCCCCCATCATCTTCACCGCCATCCTCGACCGCGCCGGCGCCGGCATGGTGATGGCCCTTTGCTGCACGCTCGCAGCACTCGCCTTCGGCCTCGTGCTGATGCTGGCAAGCCTCATCCGCCGCGCGAAGCCGGTTGCTCAGGTCGCCTGAGCCAGCGAGTACGTCGCAAACTCAGCTAGTGACAGCCTCCGTCACTGCCCTGAATCGGATCTCGGCGACATGCAGCCTTGTCTTCTGTTCGCGTCGAGTGCGTGTCGAAAGATGTAGCAGGCCGACAAGGTGGTGCGTTTCCAGCAACAGCGGCGCGTCGTGCAGCAGCATGCGCAGGCGCTCGGCGATCGTCGCGGCCTCTTTCCGGCCGCCGGCGTCGGTCCAGATCTCGAGCGTCAGCAGATGCTCGGCGCCGGTTTCGGTCACCGTCGAATAGTCGTTGCTTGCGATGTCGGCGACGATGACGGCGGGGAGTTTTCGGCCGGAGACCAGGCGGTCGCGCAGGCCTTCGGGGCCGATCATGGTCGACAGGTCCGCATCGTCGGCGAGGCGCGCCTGGATCGCCGTCAGCAATTGGTTGGCGGCGCTCATTGGGCTTCCTCCTCGCACAGGCAGACGAGATAGTTGCCGCGCTCATCCGGGTCGCGCCAGACGCGGATCGCAAAGATGCGCGCGCCCTTGCGCAGCCGCATGCCGGCTTGGATATCGTGGCGAAAGCGCAGCCAGATGCGGTGGGTCAGCGTGAAGACATCGGCGCCCGCCTGTTCCTCGCGCAGTTCGCTGACCGGTTCGATACGGGCCCAGAATGAGGCGATTTCGGTGAAGGATACTGTGGCGCCGCCCTGCCCGTCCGGCATCTCCACCGGCGCTTCCAGCGCCAGCCGCGCGGTCATCTGACCGGGGTCGAAGAAGACCGAGCGCATCAGAGCCTCCTAATCATGAAGGGCGCGATCAGGCGATCGTAACCCGAGGGAATATCGGCCGGATGGTCGTCGACCGCGACCGTGCCCCGGAACGCGAACATCTGCGCGACATGCATCAGCATCGCCCGCTTCAGCGTATCCGGCACCTCGGCGCCGCTCTCGCCGAAGCCGACGGTGAAGTCGATCTCGATGCCGTTGATGGGCTGGCTAGCGCTAATGGCTCGGCCGAGCAAGAGGCGCGCCGGGCGGGCGTGGCCGTCGAGGATGTGGCCGGTCAGCGGGAGATGACACTCTTCGCCCGAGGCGTCGTAAAGCGTCAGGCTTTCAATGACTTGGACGGGGCCTCTCGCGATTTGAATCACGCCGTCTTCAGGAATTGAATCAAGATAGAGACGCCAGGTCTGGGTGATGAGGCTGAGGCCGGTGGTGCGCTCGAGATGTTCGCGGGCGGTGCGTATAAGGGAGATAAGCAGCGTGTCCTCGTTTGTGTCGTCGAGGCGGAGGTGGGATTTGGTCTCGGCGAGGGTGATGGGTTCGGATGCGGGTGGGGTGATGAGGGCGTAGGTCATTGTGGGTTCCTGGTGATGTGGGTGTGGTGGGTGTGCCGGGTGGGTGCCTTTGAGAGGCTGGAGCAAGTGGCCCCTCATCCGCCTGCCGGCACCTTCTCCCC
>NZ_DDHH01000064.1:0-6109 GCF_002338015.1 Rhizobium sp. UBA1881 | reverse complement strand
ACGGCTCCCGTTGGGGAGAAGAGACTCGTGGCAGAGCCTCGCGATATTCTCACCTACATGACGGCTTGAAATCAAAGCCTACGATGAGGCAGAGCGTCACCACCAGCCCCTTCTCCCCAACGGGCAGAAGTGCCGGAGCGACAGCGAGGCGATGAGGGGGTGGAGCGGGAGCGACGCCCTGAGCGGCAAGCGATGGGCACTCAACCCTCACCTCTCCTCTTGCAAACTCATCTCCACCTAACGCCACTCCGCCAGTTTTCGAATTGACAGCCCCGCGTCAAAATGATTGATCCGGTGCAGGTTTCGAGTGCCTGCCGCCTGCGGACGCAAGTCACGGTAAAAGCTCGACGTGGATATCATCTCACCCTCGAAGCATTTCGTTGGTGGCAATGCAGGCTCCCTCCTCAATCGAAATGCCTCATTTGAGGAGTGCGTGATGTCTGCGAGACAATCACCTGATAATCGATTCCTGACCGCGCCCGTGGGCCGGACCTTTGCCACGACCGCCTTGCCGATGGTGGCCATCATGACGATGAACGGCCTGCTCGGCATCGTCGATGCCGCCTTTCTCGGACGCTTTGTCGGGGAAGAGGCCATAGCGGCCATCAGCATCGCGTTTCCCGTTCTGCTGCTCACTATTGCGCTTTCGACGCTTGTCGGCAGCGGCATGTCCAGCCTGCTTGCGAGACAGCTCGGCGCCGGTGCGCGCGAAGAGGCGGGCGCGACCTTTGCCCGGGCGCATGGCCTGGCCATCCTGATCGGCCTGGCGCTGATCCTGCTCTTCCTCGTCGGCGGCTGGACGTTTGCAACGCGGATGGCGGGAGCTGCCGAGCCGGTTGCCAGGATGGCGTGGGTGTTTCTGATGATCACCCTCTTGGGCACGCCGCTGCAATTCCTGCTCGGTATCCATGCGGATGCCTGGCGCAACGAAGGCCGGGCGGGGAGCATGGCGCTGATGTCGCTTGGCGTGACAGCGACCAACATCCTCTTCAACTACATCCTGATCGTACCGCTTGCGATGGGCGTTGCGGGGTCGGCCTTGAGCACCGTTTTGGCGCAAGGGGCGGGCCTTGCTCTTCTTATCGAGGGGCGACGACGGTCCCGGGAGATGATGCCGCTTGGCGTCTTGCGGCGGAACGCATGGTATGGGCAATGGAGGAAGATCGCGGCACTCGGCGCTCCCGTCAGTCTCACATTCCTGGGGATGGCGCTGACGGCGACCTGCGTGGTTCTTGCGTTGCCGTCGTCGGGCGAAGGCCAGTCGCAGGCGGTCGCGGCCTATGGCATCATCACGCGCATCCTCGGTTTCGCCTTCCTGCCGCCGATGGCCGCTGCGCTCGCCATGCAGAGTATCGTCGGCAACAATGTCGGAGCCGGGCGCTGGGATCGTGCCGACCGGGTTCTGCGGATCGCCGCAGTAACCGCCTTCATTTACGGCGCCGCCGTGGAACTGTTGCTTCTGACACAAGGCCGGCTGATCGCCTCCGCCTTCATTGCCGATGCCAGCGTCATCGAGGAGGTCGCCAGAATTCTCAAGCCGATGGCGGCGTTCTATCTGTTTTCGGGACCGGTCTTGGTGCTCGCGCTTTACTTCCAGGCTATTGGCCGGCCTCTACAGGCCGGGTTTCTGACGCTGATGAAGTCCTTCGTGCTTGTTCCGGTCGCCATCATTGTCATTGCCGCTTTGCTCGACCGAACGGCCATATGGTTCGCCTACCCGATCGCCGACGGGCTGACCGTGGCGATCGCTGCGGTGGTTCTCGGCGCGGTCGCGATACGCGGCGAGGAGCGGACGAGACAGGCGTGACGGAGCCGACGACCTGTCGGGCATGAAAGCGTGGGAGGCGCCCAACATTGGCGGCTCCTGCGCAACACCCACGTCGTTAGCCCGCATATGCCGGATCGTGCGATACCAACTCACCCTCATCGCCGGCATCCAGCCCATTCACCGCCACCCGGTAAGCCGACGGCGATCTGCCGTTCACCCGCTTGAAGGCGTTGCTGAAGGCGCTCTCTGAAGTGTAGCCGAGCGAGCGGGCGACGGAGGCGATGGGGGTGCGGGCTTCGCGCAGCGCCCGTTCGGCAAGGCGCATGCGCCATTCCGTAAGGTAAGCAAGCGGGGTGACGCCGGAGACGGACTTGAAATGGACGGCAAAGGAGGTGCGCGACATGGCGCAGGCGCTGGCGAGTTCCTCCAGGTGCCAGGCGCGCGCGGGTTCGCCATGCATCAGGCGTAGCGCAGGCGCGATCCTGGGTTCCGCCAGTGCCTTCAGCCAGCCGGCGGGCATGCGGTCGGCGGCGCTCAGGTGCGAGCGCAGGATTTCGATGAAGAGCAGCTGGGTCAGCTGCGCGGAGGCAAGCGCCGCCCCCGGCTGGCCGATATCGCGCTCCTCGATCAGCCGGTCGAGCAGCCAGCGGAAGATGGCTGCCTGCGGCGAGGCGGCGCGGGTGTGGATCCAGGTGGGCAGGATATCCGACAGCAGGCCGCCCCTCAGCGGATCGAGCGCGACATGGCCGCCGATATGGGCGAAATCATTGCCGTCGCCCAGCGTCACCAGCCGCCGTCCCGTGCCCGTGAAGATGCTCATGGCGTCGACCGGCTGAAGCGCGGGATCGCTGGAGAGAACGAAGCTGCGCTTCTTGGCGAGGAGGCCGACGTCGCCTTCCTCGAAACGGATCGGCTCCGCCTCGCCCTCCAGCGTGACCCAGCAGCCACCCTTCACCACCGCGAAGAACTTGATCTTGTCGCGCCCCGGAAAGGCGATCGACCAGGGACCGCTGGCTGTAAAGCCGCCGGTGACGATCGCCTCGGCTTTCGTCAGGCTCAGGACATCGGAGAAGGGGTCGGTCAGCATTATCGAACTATCGCGCAAGGGAAGCGGATTTTCAAGCATTCACAGTACGGACTTGGCTGCCTACCTTCCCGTCATCAAGTTCGCCGCGATCCGATGCGGCGGCATAGACATGAGGCAGGTTATGACGACTGACAACAAAGACACGCTCGTTCTCGTCACCGGCGGCACCGGGTTCATCGCGCAATATTGCATGCTGGCGCTGCTGAGAGACGGTTATCGCGTGCGCACCACCATCCGCTCAGCCGGACGGGAGGACGAGGTGCGGGCGCATCTGAAGGCCGGCGGCGTCGATGCGGGCGATCGGCTGTCCTTCGCGATCGCCGATCTCGATCATGACGAGGGTTGGGTGGAGTCGGCCGCTGGCTGCACCTATGTGATGCACGGCGCCTCTCCGACGCCATCGGGCGACCAGACGCGCGAGGAGGACTGGATCGAGCCCGCCGTCAACGGCAATCTCAGGGTGCTGCGCGCGGCGCGCGACGCCGGCGTCAGGCGCGTGGTTCTAACATCGGCTTTTGGGGCCATCGGCGTCGGCCACGGGCCGGACCACCGGCGGCCGTTCGACGAGACCGACTGGAGCAATCTCGATGGCAATGTCGCGCCCTACCAGAAATCGAAGACGCTGTCGGAGCGCGCCGCCTGGGAGTTCATCGCCCGCGAGGGCCAAGGCATGGAGCTTTCGGCGGTCAATCCGGTCGCGGTCTACGGCCCCGTTCTCGGCGCCGACTATTCGCACTCAATCCGGCTGATCGCCAACATGATGAAGGGGCAGCCGGGCTGCGTGAACGTCAATTCCTGCTGCGTCGACGTGCGCGATGTGGCGGACCTGCACCTGCGCTGCATGACCGACCCCGCGGCTGCCGGCGAGCGCTTCCTTGCCACCGTCGGCGACAGCCTATGGATGGTCGAGGTCGCGAAGCTGCTGCGGCAAAGGCTGGGTGACGCCGCGGCGAAGGTCTCGACCGATGTCTGGCCCGACGAGCAGGTGCGCATCGCCGGCGAGACGAATGCGCAGCTGAAGGCCGTGGTGCCGCTCCTCAACTACGACATGAACGCGACGGGAAAGAAGGCCGAGCGCCTGCTCGGCTGGGCACCACGCTCGCGGGAGGAGGCGATCGTTGCCTGCGCCGAGAGCTTGGTTCGGCTTGGGTTGGTCTAGGGGCGCATCCCTACGATCAGGGATGGCGCCGGTATCGATCGGCGTCATCGGTCGTCGCGGGTCAGTGCCGTGATGGCGTCGATGATCGGTCCATTTCCGGCGTTGCCTCTGGAAACCGCTTTCCAGCCATTGTCGATCAGCTTGCGTGAGCAGGTTTCCTCATGAAGCTGCCGAAACGCGACGTTGTCACCAACGATGATGACCAGCAGCTCGCTCATCCATTGCGGGATTGCGACCTTTCCTGTCGCCTCGGTCGGCATATTTTGGTTCTCTTCGGTGGCAATCTCCGCGCGGCACGACCAACATGGCCGCGCAGAGGTGGCAGCACCTTTGGCATTTGCGGACAACGCCGTTTGCAAATATAAGAAATGCCGAGGCACCGTCCTTCTTGTCAAAACATTGAAGTGCCAGACGTTTTTCCGCACCGTCGGAGCCGTTGCCGCAGCTTCTCAGAAGGAGATTGAGCGATGAAAGAGATCGCTGATCACGGTGTCCGTTTCGGACGTATCGCCGCCATGCTTCCCGTCGCAGACATCGACCGCGCGTTTCGTTTCTATGCCACGGTTCTCGGTTTCACGAAGGTTTTCGAGAACGGCAACCCTGTCGGCTTCATGATCCTGAAGCGGGATGCCGGCGAACTGCACCTGACCCTGCAGCCACAGCACAAGACGGCCAACTTCAACGTCGCCCATCTGATGGTGGACGACGTCGACGCCCTGCACGCGCGCTGCAAGGAAAATGGCGTGCGGATCATAAAGGGATTGCAGGACAAGGACTACGGCTTGCGCGCCTTCGTCTTCGAGGACGTCGACGGCAACCGAATCGATGTCGGGCAGATCATCTAGCCGTCGCCCTGGAACCCGGGCTGTGTCGCATGCCCGGGTTCTTCCGTTGCGACATTCCAGTTCATACGGTCTTCTCGAACCGCAGCACCCCCGCGACCCGCGATCCGCCGCCAGCATCGGACGGGTGAGCGACACCATCCACGACCTGCACTTCGGCGAAATCGAAGGGGCTGACGCCTTCGAGGACGGCGACGTTGATGCCGAACTGGCTGGTGTTGGAGCGGCGCTGGTGGTGGGTGTAGATGCCGCAGGTCTTGCAGAAGTAGTGCTTCGCCGTGCCGGTGTGGAACTGGTAGAGCGTCAGATTGTCCTCGCCCTCGACAAACTCGATGTCATCGAGATTGGCGGAGGCGGCAATCGCCCCGCGCATGCGGCAATAGGAGCAGGTGCAGCGGCGGATGGTGTTGAACTCGTCCGTCAGCCGCACCTTGAACTTTACCGTGCCGCAGTGGCAGGCGGCGTTATGCTGAGGTCTTGCGTCGGTCATGGGGGTTACCTTGTGATGTCGTGGAGGTGTTCGAGGCGGGTGCCGGCCGCGGTATCGGATCGTCTATCGTTAGCCGGATGCGGCGCATCTCGCCAGGATGTCGTCGATGACGGCGTCGAGTGGTGCTGTGGCGTCGATGACCGTGGCAGCGGAGGGGATATCCTCCTTGGTCGCGTGCAGCCGCAGGACTAGTTGCTGTTCGGCGGGGCTTGCGCCGAATTCATCGTCGGGCCTGGTTGCCAGTCTCTTCATCAGCGTGTCCGCATCGATGTCGAGGACGAAAACGTGGTCGAAGAGATCGATGAAACGATCGAAATTCCTGGAGCCGCCACAGAAGAAGGAGATCGCGTTGCTTTGGTCCTCGACCAGGGCCTTTACCTTGTCGATGTCCCAGAGATGGTGTCGGTGACCGAAGGCGATATCAACCAGATTTTGCCGGGGGGCGGCGTCGCTCAGGGGCTCGCCTGTCACCGGATCGCCTTTATAGGCGAGCTCGCGGTCACCATGGACGACATGGTAACCGCGCTGCTGCAAGCCTGTCGCAACCGAGGTCTTGCCGGTGCCGGACACGCCTTCGATCAGAACGTTTCTGACGCCCATTTTGCTCTCATTCGATAAATCATGGGTATTGTTGGCGAGGCACACAGACTAGCGGTGCCGGTGGTGCCTTCTAGCGGAGAATTCTATCATATTTTCGACAGTGAGATTGGGACTGGGCGCCTGCGGGCGGATCGTCGACGGCGTGCCGTGGGTTACCCCCCTC
>NZ_DDHH01000068.1:0-7475 GCF_002338015.1 Rhizobium sp. UBA1881 | reverse complement strand
TTGGCTGGGCTTGCCCGCTCGTTCCAAGGTCTACGTTTTGCGAAGGCGCCCGCAACGAGTCGATCTCCCCCCTTGTGGGGGAGATGTCCGGCAGGACAGAGGGGGGTAAATCTTGCTCCCCCGTCTCCGAACCGAAAACCTCCTCACGCCCCACCACAATCACAGGAACCTGCCGCGCCGTCCGCACCAGCTTCGACGTCAACGGTAGCTCCAGCAACGGATCCAGCACAATCCGGACCGGCGAGCGCCCCTGAAGCCCCGGGATGCGCACCGTCAGTTCCGGATCATCGGCAACGGCGGTCCCGATACCAACGAGGATCGCATCCGTCTCGGCGCGCAGTTGCTGCACCTCGGCGCGCGCCGCAGGACCGGTGATCGCGATCTGGCCCTCGCCCATCCGACCGATCATGCCATCTTGTGAAACGGCAAGCTTCAGAATCACATAGGGGCGGTTCTTCGTCTGGCGGGTGAGATAGGCGGCGAGCGAGTGGCGGCCCTCTTCCTCCAGCAGTCCAGTCTCGACAACGATGCCGGCATCGCGGAGCATGGCAATGCCCCTGCCCGACACGCGCTCATCGGGATCGGTGACGCTGATGACGACGCGGGACACGCCGGACGCGATCAGCGCATCGGCGCAGGGCGGCGTCTTTCCGTGGTGGGAGCATGGCTCGAGCGTGACATAGGCGGTGGCGCCGCGAGCCAGTTCACCTGCCTCGGCCAAGGCCTGCGGCTCGGCATGCGGGCGGCCGCCGACGGCGGTCGTGCCTCGGCCGACGATCTTGCTATCGCGCACCACGACGCAACCGACGGAGGGGTTTGTGGATGTCTGGCCGAGATGGAGGAGACCCAGGCGGATCGCCTCCTGCATGAATTGCGCGTCGTCTGGCGAGGCGCTCATCGCTCAGCTATCCAAGGGATCGCGAGCGATCTTGGCATTGATCTCCGAGATCACCTTCTCGAAATCCTCGGCATGAGAGAAATCGCGGTAGACCGAGGCGTAGCGCACGAAGCCGACGTCATCGAGACTCTTCAGCGCTTCAAGAACCTGCAGGCCGATCTGCTCGGAGCTGATTTCGACTTCGCCGGAGCTTTCCAGGCGTCGGACGATGCCCGAAACCGCGCGCTCTATGCGGTCGCGGTCGACGGGGCGCTTGCGCAGCGCGATCTCGAAGGAACGCACCAGCTTGTCGCGATCGAAAGGCACCTTGCGGCCGGTCTTCTTCGAGACCATGAGCTCGCGCAGCTGCACGCGCTCGAAGGTCGTGAAGCGACCGCCGCAATCAGGACAGATACGCCTGCGGCGGATGGACGTATTGTCCTCCGCCGGGCGTGAATCCTTGACCTGTGTGTCTTCCGATCCGCAGAATGGGCAGCGCATGCGCTATCCTTAGCCGATGTAGTCGTACATTGGGAAGCGGCCGGTGAGGTTCATCACCTTGTCGCGTACGGCTGCTTCGACGCTGGCATTGCCTTCGTCGGAGTTGGCGGCCTTCAGGCCGTCGAGAACCTCGACGATGAGATTGCCGATTTCCTTGAATTCCGCTTCCTTGAAGCCGCGCGTCGTGCCGGCAGGCGCGCCGAGGCGAACGCCAGAGGTGACGAAGGGCTTTTCAGGATCGAACGGAATGCCGTTCTTGTTGCAGGTGATGTAGGCGCGGCCAAGTGCGGCTTCGGCACGCTTGCCAGTCGCGTTCTTCTTGCGAAGGTCGACCAGCATCAGGTGGTTGTCAGTGCCGCCGGAGACGACGTCGAGGCCGCCTGCGATCAGCGTATCTGCGAGCGCTTTGGCGTTCTTGACGACCTGAGCCGCGTAGTCCTTGAACTCAGGCTGCAGCGCTTCGCCGAAGGCAACCGCCTTGGCAGCGATGATGTGCATGAGCGGACCACCCTGGAGACCCGGGAAGACGGCCGAGTTGAACTTCTTCGCCAGATCTTCGTCGTTGGTCAGGATGACACCACCGCGCGGGCCGCGCAGCGACTTGTGGGTCGTCGTGGTCGCGACGTGGCAGTGCGGGAACGGCGACGGATGCTGGCCACCGGCAACGAGACCGGCGATGTGAGCCATGTCGACCATGAGGTAGGCGCCGACTTCATCGGCGATCTCGCGGAAGCGCTTCCAGTCCCAGATACGGGAATAAGCGGTGCCGCCGGCGATGATGAGCTTCGGCTTGTGGGTGCGTGCCTTTTCGGCGACGTCGTCCATATCCAGCAGGTTGTCGCCTTCGCGAACGCCGTAGGACACAACGTTGAACCACTTGCCGGACATGTTGACCGGCGAACCATGCGTCAGGTGACCGCCCGAGTTGAGGTCGAGGCCCATGAAGGTGTCGCCCGGCTGCAGCAGCGCGAGGAAGACAGCCTGGTTCATTTGGCTACCGGAATTCGGCTGGACGTTGGCGAAGTTGACGCCGAAGAGCTTCTTGGCGCGTTCGATCGCGAGTTCTTCCGCGATATCGACGAACTGGCAGCCACCGTAGTAGCGCTTGCCCGGGTAACCTTCGGCGTACTTGTTGGTCATGATGGAGCCCTGGGCTTCCAGAACCGCGCGGGAAACGATGTTCTCCGAGGCGATCAACTCGATCTCATGACGCTGGCGACCGAGTTCCTTTTGGATCGAACCGAAGATTTCCGGATCGGTATCGGCAAGCGAGCGATTGAAGAAGGTCTGGGTAGAAGCATTGGTCATCGGCGGGCTCCTCAACTGGAATGCGCTAGGCTATTAGCGCCCTGCCCGTTCAAGGGCAATACGGAGAGCGACATTTGCTGGGCAATCCACGCGCAACAAAAAACCGCGCCATGAAAGACGCGGTTTTTTTGTAACTCAAACGCAGCTTGCGGCTCTTATTGAACCGGCTGTTCCATGCCCGCGGTCGTGTCGAGCGCGAGTTCGGCATTGCCGTCCATCTGGTAGATGTCGTCGCGGAACTGCACGATACCGTCAGGCATGCCCCAGGCGGAGATGTAGACGAAGTATACAGGCACTTCCTCGGCCAGCTTGATCGGCGTGTTGACGCGGGTGGTGATCACCTGCTCCATCTGCTGGCGAGACCACGGAGGCGTGTCGCGCAGCAGCCAGGTGGTCAGGTCGCGAACGTTCTGAACGCGCACGCAGCCCGACGATTCGAAGCGCATGAGCTTGTTGAACAGGCCCTGCTGCGGCGTGTCGTGCATGTACTCGCCGTTCTTGTTGTAGAAGTTGATCTTCGTCGAGGCCATGGCGTTGATCTTGCCCGGGTCCTGGCGGAACATCAGGTTCGGTGCCTTTTCGGCGTTCCAGTCGATCGTCTCGGGCGCCACTTCCGTGCCCTTGCCGTCGATCAGACGAATGTTGTTCTTCGTGAGATAAGTCGGGTCCTTGCGCATCAAAGGCACGATGTCCTTCTCGACGATCGAGCGCGGCGCGGTCCAGTAAGGATTGAGAATGACCTCGTAGATCTTCGAGTTGACCAGGTGTGTCGGGCGGCTGAGACGGCCGACAACCGCGTTGTGACGCGTGACGACGCTGCCGTCCTCGATGCCTTCGACATAAGCGGCCGGGATGTTGACCATCACGTGGCGACGGCCGAGCTCTTCCGGGAAGGTCTGCAGGCGGATCAGGTTGGTGTTCAGCTGCTGCAGGCGCACGTCGGCCGGGATGTTCATCGCCTTCAGCGTGAATTCACCCAGCACGCCGTCGGCCGGGAGGCCGTGACGCGCCTGGAAGCGCTTGACCGCGCCATCGACGTAGGAATCGAAGGACGAGGACATGCCGGCTTCCTGCGGCAGGTCGCCGGTGACGAAGAGGCGCTGGCGCAGGGCCTGGACGGACTGATCGGTGACGCCGATCTGCAGGCGCTGCTGGCCCGGATTGACCTGCGGCCAACCGCCTGCCGATGCGATCTGCTGATACTGGGCAATCGCCTGCTGAATGCTGGGGACGGACTGCGGTCCGAGGATCGGGGTGTTCGACACCACGGCGGTTGCCGTACGGGACGCGGCTTTCGCGTCGAACTGGTCGTCCCAGTCACCGCGCTCCGGTGCATTGATGAGCGAATCGATCGCCGATTGCGCCAGTGCCGGCGCCGCTACCGAGCTTGCGCCAACGGCTGCGGCAGAAGCAAGAAATGCCCGCCGAGAGAGAGCTTCAGTACCTGTTTTTTTAGACATGCATCCCAACCACAATAATGCCGCCGCTTGAGAGACCGGTGGCTTTGCCCTTCGTCACCGCGAATAACGCAGTCACTACCCATCCGTTGCCACGGCGCACCTCAAATTCTCGCTGCCGGCGATCACATGATCGCGAGCAGGAAAGGCGAGGTTATCAAAACCCCGGATTTGAAAAGCGCCGATTGCCGTGTATTTCCGCTGCCATGCTAATATGGCCAATTCGTGTCTCCGCCGAAAAGTGCAACTTTCGATAGCGATCGAAGCGAAGAATGAACCAAACCATTGCGAAGCGAAGAATGAACCAAACCATTGCAAGGATTCTGCCGGCTAATAGCGGCTAAAAGGCGGCTTGAATACAGGGGGTTACCTCTTGAAGCACGGTTGAACGGTCATGCGTTGCAAAGATGCCACGTCGGCGCAAACGGCAAAGCCGGACGCGCAGGGAAACGCATCCGGCTTTCTTTGACCTTGGAGGGGTCTTGTTGCTTAGAGACGATACATGATCGAGTCGTTCCAGAAGCGGTCGAGACGGGTCAGCAGCTTGTTCATCTGCGCGAACTCGTCGGTGCCGATACCGCCGACCTTGTCGATCGATGCCGTGTGGCGCTCGTAGAGCTTGGCAACCGTCTCGGCGATTTCCTGGCCGGTTTCCGTCAGGCTGATGCGGACCGAGCGACGGTCGATGCGCGAGCGCTGGTGGTTGATGAAGCCGAGGTCGACGAGCTTCTTGACGTTGTAGGAAACGTTGGAGCCCAGGTAGTAACCGCGAGAGCGAAGTTCGCCGGCGGTCAGTTCCGAGTTGCCGATGTTGAAGAGGAGAAGAGCCTGGATGGCGTTGACGTCGCTGCGACCCTGACGGTCGAATTCGTCCTTGATGACATCCAGAAGACGGCGGTGAAGACGTTCAACAAGATGAAGGGATTCCATGTAAAGATCGCGGATACCCAGGTCCTGCTGTTCACGGAAGTTCGATACCGCCTGCGGCTTGATTTTCGTATTCATGATGACTGCCTCACTGTTTTGTTTGGCGGTGTTGGTTGTCTTCCCGCCTTGAGACAGACCCTATCGAATACAGATAAAATTCTACTTAAACTGCAGGCTTAACAGTGCCTTACCAAAACGCGCTGTTGTATCAGGGTAAATCAACGCTTACCTGCTGCCGGCGTCGGCGCTTCTCCTGCCAGAGCAAAAAGCGGAAAACGGCGTAGATAATGGCCACTGCCGCATGCAGCAGAATGATGAGTTTGTTGGCTCCGAAAATCTCCGGAAGAAAGCCATACATGATGATCTGGCCACCGGCCGCGAGCACCCAGATGACGGGCCCCCAGGAGACAGCCAGCCAGAGCCCGAGGGCAGCGACCGGAAACAGGACGGCAAGGCTGGTGCTTGCCACCTTCCACGGCAGGCTCAGAAGATCGAAGCGTCCCGCGCCGATCAGCGAATAGCCGACCAGCATCGCCCAATACTGCAATCCGAACCAGAAACACGAGATCGCGATCAGGCGCAGGAACAGGACAAAGAGAACGCCGGTGAGCGTGCTTTTCGGTATGGTCGGAGAATCAGCGTTCATGGGTCAGACAATAGGAGTGCTGCGGCGTCTTCGCCAGCGGTTGATCGCAAGCTGTTGATTGGTTGCGGCCATTCGCCCGGTTTGGATTTGTCGGATGGCATGATAATGAGCGCGGCAACAAATGGAACTGCCAAGAGCTGGAACGATCATGCAGGACAAGACACACCTCGTCGATGAAATCACGGGCCACCGCCGGATGCGGCGCAACCGCAAGGCAGACTGGACGCGCCGGATGGTGCAGGAAAACCGGCTGACGGTCGACGATCTGATCTGGCCGGTCTTCGTGGTTCCGGGTTCCGGCATCGTCGAGCCGATCCCCGCCATGCCGGGTGTCAACCGCATGAGCGTCGACAAACTGGTGGAAGCCACCAAGGAAGCGGCCGATCTCGGCATTCCTGCTATAGCCACCTTCCCGAATATAGAGATGTCGCTGCGCGACGAAACAGGCTCCAACAGCCTGGAAGCGAACAACCTGATCAACCAGGCAACGGCCGCCATCAAGAAGGCCGTGCCGAATATCGGCGTCATCACCGACGTGGCGCTCGACCCCTTCACCAGCCACGGCCATGACGGCATCCTGCGCGGCAACGAGATCGTCAATGACGAGACGGTCGAGCAGGTGGCGCGCGCGGCCGTGATGCAGGCCGATGCCGGCTCCGACATCATCTCGCCGTCCGAAATGATGGACGGCCGCATCGGCGCCATCCGCCGGGCGCTTGACGCCGCCGGGCACCAGGATGTCGGGATCATGAGCTACGCGACGAAGTTCGCCTCCGCCTTCTATGGCCCCTACCGCGAGGCGATCTCGACGGGCGGACTGCTGAAAGGCGACAAGAAGAGCTACTATATCGACCCGGCAAACGGCACCGAGGCGATCCGCGACGCGGCACTCGACGTCGAGGAAGGCGCCGACATGCTGATGGTCAAGCCCGGCCTGCCCTATATCGACATCTGCTGGCGGATGAAGGAAGCATTCGGCCTTCCGACCTTCGCCTATCAGGTGTCGGGCGAATATTCGCAGATCAAAGCTGCGGCGATGAACGGCTGGATCGACGGCGAAAAGGCGATGCTCGAGACGCTGCTTGCCTTCAAGCGCGCCGGCTGCGACGGCATTCTCACCTATTTCTCCATCGAGGTTGCCAAGATCCTCGCCAAGCGCTGATCGCTTCGCGCCAATATTGCATTCGGGGCGAGCGTCACCATATCAGCGGTAGCCACTCTCGAAAGGAGACCGTAACGATGTCGCTCAACCCGAACCCGCTTTATGCCGCACCTGACGATTGGCGCGCCTATAGCGGTACGCTGAGCCGGCGCGTTTTTGCGTTCATCCTCGACTATGTGATCGTACTGCTGCTCTGCATTCCGGCGGCGGTGATCCTGTTCTTCCTGTCGATCGTCACGCTCGGCCTCGGTTTCTTTCTTTACCCGGCGCTGTTCGTGATTGTCGCGGGCCTCTATTTCGGCTTCACGGTCGGCGGCTCGAGCCAGGCATCGCTTGGCATGCGGGCCATGGGGATCGCGATCGTGCGCGTCGACGGGCGGGAGATGGACTTCCTGACGGCTATCGTTCACCTGGCGCTGTTCTGGATCCTGAACTCGGTTCTCACGCCGCTGATTCTGCTGGTAGGCCTATTCACCGAACGCAGCCGCCTGCTGCACGATTTTCTCGTCGGCACGGTTACTGTCAGAACCGCCTGAGATCGCTCAAGCCTCTGAAATAAGCGGATTTCCCCTCCTTTTGAGGGGAAATTTTCGGCCA
>NZ_DDHH01000096.1:0-18913 GCF_002338015.1 Rhizobium sp. UBA1881 | reverse complement strand
CCCGACCGGCTGCGCCGGATGATATCACGCGCCGAAAAGGCCGGTGCCGAAATCGCCGTCGACAATCTGCGTGTCATCAGGACTGACGGCACGCCGGCCGAAACCATGTTCGCCGAGGACGCGCTGGCGCAAATGCCGACGCTCACGCTTTCCGCCTTCATTCGCTCCAACGCCCTTTTTCAAACCACCCATAATTTCGGCTATCTGAAGCCGATCTTTCAGCGTGCCTTCATCGAAAGCCATGCGCTTCGCTTCGACGAGAGCCTGAAGATCGGCGAGGACTATCTCTATCTCGCCAGCGCCATGGCGCTCGGCGGACGTTGCGTTTTCGAACCGCTTGCCGGTTACGACTACAATATCCGCGAAGGATCGATCTCCCGCGTTCTTTCGCTTCACCACATCGACGCCATGATCGAAGGGGATAAGACCTTCCTTCGCAATCACACGCTGGATGCGGAAGCAGCCGCCGCCCAGGATTTCAGGGCAAAAAGCCTGCTTCGGGGAAGAGCCTTCCTCGTTCTCGTCCAGAATATCAAAGACCGGTCGATCCTCGGAACGATCAGGACAGCCTGGGGCACCCCATCCGCTGTCGGGCATCTCAGCATGCCCATCGCAGCACGGGCCAACCGCGTTATCGCGTCGCTCCGCAAACTGATTGGCCCGCAGGCCGACCTCACAGCCATCGATGGCACGACCCGTTCCCGCAAAGGATAGAGCCATGAACCAACGGAACCTCACCTTGCACAGCTCTCTGCCAAAAGCGCCCGACGACTCCGATTCCTTCATCGACATCGATCGCCTGATCGCGATCCTGATGCGCCGCGTCGGCTCGATCGCGCTCTGCGTCGGGGTGACAGTGACGCTGGCGGTGATCTATCTGCTGTTCTCCACGTCGCAATATACGTCGATGACGCAGATCCTGCTCGATGACAGCATGACCAAGTATGCGCAAGACGCCACGCCGGTGGCCAACTCCCAGCAGGTCGACATGCAGATTGCCAGCGCGGTCGAAATCCTGAAGTCCAATCAGCTCGCTCTGCGCGTCGTCGATGCCGAGAACCTGCAGGACAACGCCACCATCCTCGATCCCCCCGCCTCCCCTGTTGGCCTGATCAAGTCGGGCGTCAAGCTGCTCGCCAGCGCCGTCCTTCCCGGCCGTCCTCCGGTTTCCGAAGACGACGCCCGCGCCGGCCGCCGCCAGAAAGCCGCCGCCCTCATTCAGGAAGCCGTCGCTGTCTCGCGCGTCAACCGAAGCGCGGTTCTCGCCGTTTCGTTCCGCTCGACCGACAAGCTGCTCGCCGCCCGTATCACCAAGGCCTACGCCACCGCCTATCTGAGCGACCAGCTGAACGCCAACTTCGACGCCACCGAAAGCGCCTCCGTCTGGCTGCAGCAGCGCCTGACCGACCTGCGCGAACGTTCGCAGCAGGCAGCGCTCGAGGCCGCCAATTTCAAGGCGAAGAATGGCCTGACCTCAGCCAATGGCGAGCTCATGTCCGAGCAGCAGCTGGCCGACCTCACCAAGCAGCTGATCGTCGCCCAGTCGGACGCCGCCAGCACCTCGGCACGCTACAACCAGTTCAAGCAGATCATCGATCTCGGCCCCGAGGGCGCGGTCAACAACGCCGCCATCTCGTCCGGCCAGGCCAACAATTCCGTCATCCAGGATCTGCGCACGCGCTACATCAATGTCAGCAAGCGCGAGCAGGAAGTCACGACGAATTTCGGCGCCGATCATCCGCAGGCGGTCGCACTCCGCTCGGAAAAGGAAGATCTGACCCGCCAGATCTTCCAGGAACTGCAACAGCTCGCTTCGAACGCCCGCAACGAATTCGAAGTTGCCCGCTCGCGCGAAGCGTCGCTCCGCCAGAACATCGATCACCTGACCGGCAAGAACTCCGAAGCCGACAAGTCCATCGTTCAGCTGAACGACCTGGAACAGCGCGCATCTGCACTGAAGACGCTCTACGAATCCTACCTCGGCAAGTATGAAGAGGCCTCGCAGCAGCAGTCCTTCCCGATCGCCAAGGCACGCGTGATCTCCGAAGCCGGCATCCCGGTCTCGCCGTCCAGCCCGAAGCGGACGATGACGCTTGGTCTCGCAATCGTTCTCGGCCTCATGGCCGGCGGCGGCCTGGTCGTGTTCCAGGAGTTCCGCGAACGCTTCTTCCGTGTCGAGGGCGATGTCCGCACCATTCTCGGCCTGAAGTTCCTCGGCTACCTGCCGCTGGTCGGCAAGCCGCCTCGCGAACGCAAGATCTTCCGAAACCCGAGCCAACTCGCCCCTGAGCCCGGCGATCCTGTCGGTGACGACGGCGCGACCTTCGAACGCATCATGCGTGTCGTGCTGGAAGCGCCACGATCGGTCTTCGCCGAAACGCTCCGCAACGCCAAGCTCGCCAGCGACGTCATGTTCCAGGGTCGCTCCGACCGCGTCATCGGCGTCGTCTCGGCGATGCCGGGCGAAGGCAAGTCGACGACGGCCGCCAACTTCGCGGCACTGCTCGCCTCAAGCGGCAAGCGCACGCTCCTCATCGACGCCGACCTTCGCAACCCGGGCCTCACCCGCATGCTGAAGACGCCGCCGCAGCATGGCCTCGTCGAAGCCGTTCTGGGTGAAATCCCGTGGGCCGGCGCCGTGAAGGTCGATCCGACCACCAAGCTCGCGATCCTGCCCGTCATCTCCAATGACAACCTGATGCACACCAGCGAACTGCTGGCCTCGCAGGGCATGTTCAACCTGATGGAAGCCGCCCGCAAGATGTTCGACTATATCGTGGTCGACCTTGCGCCGCTCGGCCCGGTCATCGACGCCAAGGCCTTCGCGCCGCAGGTCGACGGCTTCCTCTTCGTCACCGAATGGGGTGCGACGCCCACCAATCTGGTGCGCGATGTCCTGAACGCCGAGCCGCAGATCAAGTCGAAGATCCTTGGTGTGATCCTCAACAAGACCGACATGGCCGAACTCGGCAAGTTCACCAACTTCGGCGGCACCGAGCGTTACCGCCACAAGTACACGAGCTACTACACCGAAGAGACGCCGAAGATGCGGGAAACCGCGGAAGCGGATGCCTGATTAGGTAGAGAACAGGCGCACCTCGCCCTGCCACAACCGCGCGACAGTCAACCTGTCGCTGCGGTAGGCGCCGGTGTCGAGGTTGAGCCGCATCTCCTGCACGTCGGGCTGATCGACCGGCGTGTGTCCGTGCACGATGAGCTTCGGCAGCGGCAGATCGCTCTCGAAGAAGCGGTGGCGGATGAAGACCAGATCGTCATCCTGCTGGTTTTCGATCGACCGCGCCGGATCGATGCCGGCATGCACGAAAAGCACCGCCGGCGTGTCGATCATGATCGGCAGCGCGCGCAGGAACTCGATATGCGCCTTCGGCAAAGAATCGCGGATGAAGGCATCCCGCTTCGACGCCGTGCGAAACAGCACCGGCATCTGCTTGATATCGATGCCGTAGGAATGCAGCAGCGCATCCGCACCGGTCATCATCCAGCTGTCGTAGGACATCTTGCCGTCGAGATAGTCGAGCATCATCATTTCATGATTGCCCGTCAGGCTGATGCGATCGAAATCCTCAGGCACCGGCTGCATCAGGTGCGAGATGACCTGCGCCGAGGCCGGCCCGCGGTCGATATAATCGCCGAGCGTGATGATGAGCTTGCGCCCGGGCAGGCGCGCGGCATCCTCGAAGATCGCCTGCTCGGCCTGTCGCAAAAGATCGAGCCTGCCGTGAATGTCCCCAATCGCGTAGATCGGCATATCGCCGGGATCGAGCTGGAGCCGTGTGCGAGGGTTCGACGGCATATGGTACCTCATGCTGCATTATGTCATGGGTCGCGATGGCAGCGCCTTTCATCAGGCAGCGGCAAACACGACCCAAGACAGCGCCCACGCGGGCAATGAAATGTCAGTAACACTCTTATTTCTTAAAAAACACGCGCTATCTTCGCGCAGCCACCCCGCGAAGACCATCCCCTCACCATATAGTGAGTATCCTATGAATCGAGAGCACGGTCATGGGACAGGTCACATGACCTAAATCAACGGGAATTGGGATGCGGTACGAAACGCGGTCGGTCAGGCGACCGACATCGGCACCGTCTCGTCGCTCTCGGTCCATTTGTTGTTGTTGCCGGATGCGACGAACTGCTCGAGCGTCATGTTGTCGAGGATATCGGCGATCGCGTCGCGCACATCGGTCATCGACCGGCGCACCTGACAGGTCTCCGGATCGGAACAGTCGTCGCAGGCTTCGAACGCGGTGCGGCTTGCGCAGCGGATCGGCGCCAGCGGGCCATCGAGCGTGCGGATCACATGGCCGATGCGGATCTCCGACGCCGGCCGCGACAGCGAGTAGCCACCGCCGGGCCCCTTCTTCGAGCGAAGGATACCGACATTGCGCAGTTCGAGGAGGATAGTGTCGAGGAATTTCTTCGGAATATTGTTGCGTGCCGCCACATCGTTGATGAACGCGGTTTCGCCCGGTGCGAGCCGTGCGAGATCAACCAATGCCTTCAGGCCGTATTTTCCTTTTTTCGTCAGCATTCCGACTACCTTACGCTCCTCACGTGATCTCCTATCCGGCAGGCAATAGCGCTGAATCCGCGAAGAGACAACAAATGACATCGTTTATAGAGTATATATGGCGAAGTGTTGCCCTATGGCCCCTCGGAAGACGGCTTATTTGCAGCTGGAGGTGACGTCGCGGCGCCAGGATCAGGTCCATCGCTCTTGAAAACGGCAAAAGCGAGCGCAATCATCACCACGACAAAGACCGCCGCACCGATAAGTGCCCAAGCCGAAAGCCTGCGGCCTTCGCTGAGCATGCGCTCTTCCCTGTCATCCAGACGACCCGGCCGTTCGTTAGCCTGATCCGCCGAGCCTTGATCTGTCCGGCGTTGATCCGTCAAGCGATCGTCATGATCTGCCATATCGCATCTCCAGCAGGTTCCGCCGGTCGTCAGATCAACGGATCACGACCCTGCGCGATACTCCGGTTGAGCTCCTCGGCGATATCGCGCGCGTCATCCCTGGAGAGCCCGACCAGGTCGCGTCCGTTGCTTGCCGCCGGCAGCGCGGTCATCGTATCCACGACCGTCCACCGCCCCGAGGGCTCGCGGCGAATCTCGTAACGCAACGGTTCGTCAGGACCATCACACTCCACGAGCATCTACCTCCGTAAGCTATGCTCTCTTATGTGTGCCACCGGCACGCTTCGGCAAGGATGCCGCCGCCAACTCCGTCAGTTCGCGACATCGGGAACGTTGGCCTTCAGCTCCTTGATCCAGATCCGCGCATTGCCATCCGACGGCGCGCGCCAGTCGCCGCGCGGCGAAAGCGAACCGCCCGACGTGACCTTCGGCCCGTTCGGCGAGGCCGAGCGCTTGAACTGGCTGATGGTGAAGAAGCGGAACAGGAAGGTTTCCATCCACTTCTTGATGACAGGAAGATCGAAGGCGCGGCGCTTGTCCTCGGGGAAATGCGGCGGCCAGACACCGGCGTCGACATCCTTCCACGCAGAGTAAGCGAGGAAAGCCACCTTCGAAGGACGCAGCCCGAAACGGGTGGTGTAGAACAGCGCGAAGTCGTGCAGATCGTAGGGACCGATCTTGTCTTCGGTGCTCTGCATCACGCCGTTTTCATCGGCGGGAACGAGCTCCGGCGAGATCAGCGTGCCCAGAATGCGCTCCAGCGTCGCCTTGGCGTCGGCGTCGAAATCGCCGGTGCGGATCACCCAGCGGATAAGATGCTGGATCAGCGTCTTCGGCACGGAGGCATTGACATTATAATGGCTCATCTGGTCGCCGACCCCATAGGTCGACCACCCCAAACCGATTTCCGACAGGTCGCCTGTACCAAGCACCAGCGCATTGCGCTGGTTGGCGGCGCGGAACAGGAAGTCGGTGCGCAGGCCCGCCTGCACGTTCTCGAAGGTCACGTCATAGACCGGCTGCCCGCCGGAAAACGGATGCTTGAGGTCCCGCAGCAGCTGCAGCGCCAGCGGCTTGATGTCGATCTCTTCCGCCGTCACCCCGATGCTGCGCATCAGCGCCCAGGCATTCGACTTCGTTTCGTCGCCGGTGGCAAAGCCCGGCATGGTGAAGCACAAAATGTCGGAACGCGGCCAGCCGAGCTTGTCGTATGCCCGCGCGGCCACTAGCAGCGCATGCGTGGAATCAAGCCCGCCCGAGATGCCCAGGCAAAGCCGCTTGATCCCCGTCGAGCGCAGACGCTTCATCAAGCCCTGCACCTGAATGTTGAAGGTCTCGTAGCAATCCTGATCCAGGCGGCTCTCGTCAGCAGGCACGAACGGGAAGCGCGCGACATCACGCTCGAGCCCGATATCGCCCTGCGGTGCCTGGAACTGGAAACCAATGCGCCGGAATGCGCGATCCGGCGTCAGGTTGAGCGTCGCGGCATCGTTGAAGGTTCCGGTGCGCAAGCGCTCCAGCCGCAGCCGCTCGACATCGATATCGGCAACGCACATCTGCGACGTCATCGGGAAACGCTCGGTCTCCGACAGCATCGAGCCAAGCTCGTAGATGCAGGCCTGCCCGTCCCACGCCAGATCCGTCGTCGATTCCCCCGGCCCTGCGGCCGAATAGATGTAAGCCGAAAGGCTGCGCGACGATTGCGAGGCGCAGAGCAGCTTGCGGGTTTCCGCCTTGCCGACGGTGATGTTGCTGGCCGACAGGTTGGTCAGGATAAGCGCGCCGGCAAGCGCGCCGAAATCGCTTGGCGCGGCCGGCGCCCAGAGATCCTCGCAGATCTCGATATGGAAGGTGAAATCGGGCCGATCCTCGGCCGCGAAGATCATGTCGATACCAAAAGGCACGGTCTCGCCGGCGACCCGGATAGCCTGGCCGCGCACGGTGCGCCCGGACGCAAACCAGCGCTTCTCGTAGAATTCGCGATAATTGGGCAGATGCACCTTCGGCACGACGCCGAGGATGCGGCCGGCGTGAATGGCGACGGCGCAATTATAAAGCCGCCCCTCGTGCTGCAGCGGTGCCCCCACCAGTAAGACCGGGGTCAGTGCCGCGCTGGTAGCGACTATCTCGGCAATCGACGCATCCACCGCCTTCAGAAGCGCATCCTGTCCGAGGAGGTCATCGATGGAATAGCCCGATATGCCGAGCTCCGGAAACACCATCAGGCCGACGCCCTGCGCGTGGCCCTGCCGCGCCATATCCAGCGTCGCCTTCGAATTGAAATCAGGATCGCCAACCTCGCAGATCGGCGTGCAAGCCGCCACGCGGACAAATCCCTGATCATAGACCGAATAGAAATTCACGAATGCCTCCAGCAGCCAAGCGCTTCGCAAGGATCATTACATCCAAATGCGGCGGCGCAAAACCGCATCTCTTTGCAATGCTGCTTCATCAGAAGCTCATTCTTGCAAACTTCTGGAACGTGTCTCAACCGGAATTTTACCGTGGGTTGCACGTTCCGCCAATATATCGCGATCATCGGTGAAAAATTACAAAACTGTCATAAAACTATGAGGTCAGCGCCCTATAGCGGCCCCGCGCGCCCTTCGGTTTTTCCACCAACAGAGTTCTGAATGCCAAACCTCGCTCCCGTCCACGCTGGACTGCTCCGGGAAACTATGCCCGGTGAGCGGCGCGTGGCGTTGACGCCCGAGGATGTCGGCAGCCTATCGACACGCCTGACCATCAGCTTCGAACCCGGCTGCGGCACGGCCGCCGGCTACGCGGATGAGGCCTATATCGCAGCCGGTGCACAGCCTGCCAACCGCGAGACGATCGCGCGCGACTGCAATCTCTTCGTCAGCATCCGCAAGCCGCTGGACGCGCGCGGCTTCACCGGATCCTCGACCCTCATCTTCCTCGGCTCCCCGCTCGACACCAGCGACCCGGTGGCCCGCGGCCTCAGGCTCGACCTCGCCCGCCTCGAAGGCATCGCGGACGCCGGCAGCATGGACGTGGCGACGCGGCAGGCGACCATCTGCGGCCATGCCGCGGTTCTCGAAGGCGCCCGCCAACTTGGCATCGGCCACCCGATGCTTGTCATGGATGGCTCCCAGGCGCGCCCAATCAAGATGGCAGCCCTTGGCGCCGGCGCGGCCGCCCTCCAGGCGATCGCTACCGCCCGGCGTCTCGGCGCCCTCACCTATCTTTTCGGTTTCACCGAGGACGATCGCGAACGCGCCGAAGTGTTGGGCGCGAAATTCGTGTCGATGGATGCCGCGCTCGCGCGCCCCCGCGCTTCGACAGCCGACACTGCGGCCGCAACCAGCCGCAAGCAGCTGGCCGGCCAGCTCCGCGAAATGCAGTTGATCGTATCCAGCGCTGGCAGCGCGGCCGGCACCGCACCGATTCTGATCGACGACGCATCGCTTCCACTCCTGACGGCCGGCACCGTTATCATCGATCTCGAGGCCGCCGCCGGTGGCAACTGCGCGATGACCAAGATGGACGAAATCGTCGCCCATGACGGCATCAGAATTCTCGGAACAACTACTTTAGCGAGTGCGGAAGCGCCGCATTCCAGCCGCCTGTTCAGCGAAGGCCTCCGCAAGTTGCTGGAGCGCCTGACGACGCCGGACGGCCGTCTGCAACTTGACCTTAAAGACCCGTTGACCCGCCACCTGATTGGCGAGCGATTCGCTGGCGTGAGCGCCGCGTCATGACCGAAGGACAACTGTAACTCGGTCATATTATTGCACTGCAGCACGACAGGCGTGCATAAGCATTTCGCCATATATCATTGAGATGGCTCGATTTTTAAGATCGGGCCGCCGCAGCCCCTTGCCCGCCATCACAAAAGTTGCCTTTCTGCAACACCGCCTTTTTGCATCGCAAATATAACGAATTATGACTGTATCTGTAATTGATACATTTAAGCTGAAATGTAATTTGCCGGTCACGGGAACATCACGTCCCCGTGAGGGCTTGTTTAAAAATTGGGGTAGGTAGGAGCCGTTTTCGGCAGCAATAACCTGTGCCCAATCCTAAATAGATTGGACTCAACTATGACTATTCGTATGATGCTCATCAGCTCGGCAGCGGCTCTCGCCGCCGTATCTGGCGCTCAGGCTGCAGACGCTATCGTCGCTGCTGAACCGGAAGCTGTAGAATACGTTCGCGTTTGCGACGCTTACGGCACCGGCTACTTCTACATCCCGGGCACGGAAACCTGCCTCAAGGTTGGCGGTTACCTCCGCTTTGAAGTCTACGGCGGCCCGAACCAGAAGGGCACCTCGGACTGGAACGCTCGTACGCGCGCCCAGGTTCAGTTCACCGCTAAGAGCGACACCGAGTACGGTCCGCTCACCGGCGTTATCGTTCTCCGTAACAACGGCGACAACTCTTCGACGACCACGACGCTCGACTCCGCTTACATCGACATCGCTGGCCTGCGCGCTGGTCTGTTCTATGGTTGGTGGGACGATGGTCTCTCCGGCGAAACCGACGACATCGGCTCCTCCGTTACCCTGCGCAACTCCATTCGTTACCAGTACGAAACCAGCGACTTCTACGCTGGTATCGCAATCGACGAACTGGAAGACGGCTACTACAAGCCGGGCGAAACCGCCAACAACTTCGGCGTTGCCGCTGCTATCGGTGGTAAGGCTGGCGCCTTCACGTACCAGATCACCGGCGGTTACGACACCGACAACGAAGAAGGTGCAGTTCGCGCCATGGGTACCGTTGCAATCGGTCCTGGCACGCTCGGCCTCGCTGGCGTTTACTCGTCTGGCCCGAACTCCTACTACAACAAGTCCGAGTGGGCAGTGGCTGTCGAATACGCCATCAAGGCAACCGACAAGCTGAAGATCACCCCTGCATTCCAGTACTACGGTAACTACGGCATCACTGCCGGCCAGTTCCGTGACAACAACGACGCTTGGAAGGCCGGCCTCACGGTCGACTACCAGATCGTTGACAACCTCTACGTCAAGGCAACCGTGGACTACACGGACGCCGACAACGCAGACAGCATCACCAAGGGCTTCTTCCGCCTGCAGCGCGCATTCTAATAAACTTCGGGCGCCACTCTTCAATCACGCCGGATCCACTGATCCGGCGTGAGCGAGGAATGGCGCCCGAATCAGGTGTTTCTGATCAGATTGACCTCCGATCAGTTTACGGAAGGTGGTTCGGTTTCCCTGCTGAGCCACCTTTTGCTATTGGTTGAATGGATTATTCCGCGGCGTCACGCCGATCGGCCGCACGTGTGCCGGCAGCATCAAGCTTGTGCCGCTCGACATCGAGGCGACGCAGCTCCGCGACGCTATCCTCGACTGTCACCGCTCCCAGCATATCGACAACCGCCTGCTCCGCCCGGTCGCAGAGATATTCGGAGAGATCGCCGATATTCTCGCCCACCAGACCCGCATGCGGGATTTCGTGGCGCGTCGCCCAGAGCTTCCTGCTTCCCGTTACCGCCGCATAAATCTCGCTGAGCAGGATTTCCTTGCTCGGCCGCGCCAGCCTGATCCCGCCCTTGCTCCCCGCTGCCGAAACGAGAATGCCGCTCTCCGTCAGCGGCGGCAGCAGCTTGCGCACGAAGCTCGCATTCGTGTCGAGCCCCACCGCAAGCGATTGGCTCGTCGAGCGCACGTCGGCCTCGTCGTTGACGGCAACGCTGACAACGATCTGCATCGCCGTGGAAAAACGCGTATCGATCATGCTGATCTTCAGCCTTGGTTGAAGGCAACAGGTGGCGGGGACACGGATTGACTGAGCCACACGCTGCAGCGGTAGAGGAAGTGATATTTCCCCTGAAATTGCATTGTCAATGAAGCCCGGCCGGAATCACGCTTGTTTGATACCCGGCTACCACTCTTAGCTAAAGCCAGCCGATCCGCCTGAGCGCCCACAGCGTCGCGATCGACGTGATCGTCACGAAACCGACGATGACGATGAACGCCCAGGTATCGTTGACCCCGGGTATCCCGCCGACATTCATCCCGAACAGCCCGGCCACCACGCTCGGCGGCAGAAGCAGCGCTGCAAGAGCCGCCAGCCGGTTGGAATTGCGGGCGATGCGCTCGCTGATCACAGTCGACAAGTCGTCGTGCAGAATGCCTGTGCGGTCGCGGATGGCGTCGAGATATTCGATGAAGCGCATCAGCTTGTCGATCACTTCCCGCAGCCTCAGCTTGTCGCGTTCGAGCAGCCAGGGCGCGTCGTCGTGTTCGATGCGGTTCAGCGCATCGCGCTGCGGCGCCAGATAGCGACGCAGCTGCACGGAACGGCGGCGCAAGAGCTTCAGCCGCTCGCGCACCTCGCTCGCCTCGCCGTGAAAGATCATCTCGTCGAGCTCGTCGACCTCCTCGTCCATTCCGTCGAGAACCGGTTCGAGGTCGCGCACCAGCTTCTCCCCGATCAGCGCCAGGAGGTCGCCGCTGCGCTGCGGCCCCTTGCCCTTCTCCAGCGCCGCCCTGATATCGCGAAGCGCGGTGATATAGTGGCCGCTATCTCGAAGTGAGACGACTCGATTGCCATCGACCCACAGATGCAGCGGCACGAGATCGAGCCCGGAATGCGGCTCCTCGGCCTCATCGGGGGCGGTGGCGCAAACGCCGCGCAGGATGATCAGAAGCCCATCATCGACTGGCTCGACGCGCGGCCGCGTCTCTTCCTCCAGCAGCGCTTCGGCCACGAAGCTATCGAAACCGCCCTTGGCGTTCACCCATTCGGCGGCCGCCGGATGATCGCGCTCGAGGTGCAGCCAGATCACGCCATCGCCCGGCTTCCAGGCGCAGACATCGTCCATGTCGATCTGCCTGCAGCCGCCGCGCCCATCAAGCAGCAACGCGAAGCGTATCCCTGGTTCGACACCGTAGCTTGCCATCGGCGCACTCGCAGTCTTCATTGCCGGTCCTTGCCCGCCGGGGGTGACGGAAATAGAGCCAACTCTCTGAATATTAGGAGGGATTCTAACATGTCGCGGAAACGACGCAACATCAGCCTTGCCCGGTGGCGCGGGTCGGGTCCATAAGGCCACGAAAGCCCGCGCCGCCCGCGCCCGTCATCCACAAGCCACATGGCTCTGGTCGTGCAGTTTGATAATTATGTCGTAGACAGGCTCTACACGTCGCGTTTCTATCCCTAAAATCCGATCTCAATATTCAATCAGGGTCGCACTCAATGGCAGAGTTTCCTAAGCAGGCTAAGGTCGTCATCATCGGTCTCGGCGGCATCGTCGGCGCATCCATCGCCCATCACCTGATCGAGCGCGGATGGGACGACATCGTCGGCATCGACAAGTCGGGTATCCCGACCGATATCGGCTCGACCGCCCACGCCTCGGACTTCTGTTACACCACGTCGCACGACTATCTCTCGGTCTGGACCACCCAGTATTCGATCGATTTCTACGAGAAGATGGGCCACTACTCGCGCATCGGCGGCCTCGAAGTCGCCCGCACGGGCGACGACGCCTGGATGGAAGAGATCAAGCGCAAGCTGAGCTCCGCCAAGGCCTTCGGCACCCGGGCGCATTACGTCTCGCCAGCTGAGATCAAGGAAATGTTCCCGCTGATCGAGGAAGATCAGGTCCAGGGCGGCATGTTCGACCCTGACGCTGGCCTCGTCATCCCGCGCTCGCAGACCGTTGCCGGCAAGCTGGTCGATGCCGCCGAGAAATCCGGCAAGCTCAGGATGTTCGGCAACACGCCGGCCCAGTCGCTGATCGTTGAGGGCGGCCGCATCAAGGGCGTCGTCACCCATCGCGGCACCATCATGGCCGATCACGTCATCGTCTGCGCCGGCCTCTGGGGCCGCCTGATCGCCGAAATGGTCGGCGAGGACCTGCCAGTCATGCCGGTCGATCACCCCCTCACCTTCTTCGGCCCCTATAACGAGTTCGAAGGCACCGGCAAGGAAATCGGCTACCCGCTGCTGCGCGACCAGGGCAACTCCGCCTACATGCGCGACACCGGCGACCCGAAGACCACCGAAGGCGGCCAGATCGAGTGGGGCTATTACGAGACCACCAATCCGCGCATGTGCCACCCGCGCGAACTGCTCGAAAAGCACGAGGCGCGCCTGTCGCCCTCGCAGCGCGATCTCGAAATGGAACAGATCCTCGAGCCGCTCGAAAAGGCCATGGAGCTGACGCCGATCCTCGGCGAACTTGGCTATAACGAAGGCCACTCCTTCAACGGCCTGCTGCAGGTCTCCGCCGCCGGCGGCCCCTCCTGCGGCGAGAGCCAGAAGGTGCGCGGCCTCTGGTACTGCGTCGCCATCTGGGTCAAGGACGGCCCGGGCTACGGCAAGCTCATCGCCGACTGGATGACCGACGGCCGCACCGAGATCGACCACAACTCGATCGACTATGCCCGCTTCTACCCGCACCAGCTGACCGAGGACTTCATCGCCGGCCGCTGCTACGAAGCCGCGCAGAAAATCTACTTCCCAGCCGTCCACACCCGCGAACCCTACGCCTCGGGCCGCAACGCCAAGCGCTCGCCGTTCTACGAGCGCGAAAAGGAACTCGGCGGCTACTTCATGGAACTCGGCGGCTGGGAGCGTGCGCATGGCTACAAGGCCAACGAGCACCTGCTGGAGAAATACGCCGACCGCGTACCGGTGCGCGAAAACGAATGGGACAACCGCCACTTCTGGCGCGTCTCCAATGCCGAGCATCTGGCGATGAGCGAGGATTGCGGCATCGTCAACCTCAGCCACTTCCACATGGTCGACCTCGAAGGCCCCGATCATGTCGAGCTGCTCGAATGGCTCTGCGCCGCCAAGATCGGCGGCGATGCCAACATCGGCAAGGGCATCTACACCCACTTCCTCGACGACGAGGGCATGGTGCGCGCCGACTTCACCGTCATCCGCATGGCCGACCGCTGCCGCCTCATCAACGGCGCCGATGCCGGCCCGCGCGACTTCCACTACATGAAGCGCGTCGCGGAGGATCGCGGTCTCGACGTCACCATCACCGACGTCTCGGAAAAGTTCATCACGATCGGCATCTGGGGCCCGAACGCCCGCGACACACTGAAAAAGGTCGTGGCCGATCCGGCAGCGCTCGATCCCGAAAACTTCGCCTTCGCGGCCATCAAGCCGATCGAGATCGCGGGCAAGACGGTCACCGCCTTCCGCATCTCCTATGTCGGCGAACAGGGCTGGGAACTGCACATGAAGTACGAGGATGGCCTTGCCGTCTGGGATGCGCTCCGCGCCACCGGCGTCATGCCCTTCGGCGTAGAAACCTACGCCAACTCGCGCCGCATGGAAAAGTCGCTGCGCCTGCAGAACGGCGACCTGCTCACCCAGTACAACCTGCTGGAAGCCGACCTCGCCCGCCCGAAGGTCAAGGAAGCCGATTTCCGCGGCAAGGCCAAGCACCTGGAATACAAGGCTCGCGAACACCAGCCGGCGATGCTCTGCACCCTCGTCATGACCGAAAACACCGACAGCAAGGGCGTCAAGCGCTACCCCGTCGGCTCCATGCCGGTCATGGATCCTGAAACAGGCAAGTCACTGGTCGACAGTCTCGGCCGCATCTCCTACACGACCTCGGTCGCCTACGGCCCGACCGTCGGCAAGAACATCGCGCTCGCCTACCTGCCGCAGGAATACTGCCAGGTCGGCCGCAAGCTGAATGTCGAATATTTCGCCGAGACCTATCCGGTCGAAGTGGTCAGCGTCGGCTACAAGCCGATCTACGACCCCGACAACCTGAAGCCGCGCACCTGATTTCAGGCCGAACCTTGTAAGACAAAACAGCCCGCGGGATCTCTCCCGCGGGCTGTTTCATGTCCAGTCTCATGTAAAAAACCGGCAGCACTCTCGCGCTGCCGGCCTCTTGTCCTAGTGCTTCTCGCCACGAACGGCGGTCACGTCGGCAGCCGAAACCGCAGCGGCCTTGTTGTGCCAGCCGTCGCGCAGGAAGGTCGCGAGTGCGGCGACTTCCTCATCCGACAGGCGGTTTTCGTAACCCTGCATGCGCAGCTTCATCGGGCGATCCGGCGTCGACGGCAGTTCCGCGCCGTGCAGGATCACGCTGATCAGACCCTTGGGCGAATTGGCATCGACAAGCGAATTACCATCAAGCGCCGGGAAGGTCTCGCCGGCACCCTTGCCGCTCACCATGTGGCAGGCAGCGCAGTTGTCGAGATAGAGACGCGGGCCGAGCGGCATGTCGGGCTTGGCGTCCGAAAGCAGCGTTTCGGTTGCCGTCACCTCTGCCTTCTCAGGCTGTGCGGCCGAAGCCGAACCACCCGCGCCGCCGATCTTCTTCAGATAGGTGGCGATGGCAAGGTTGTCGTCGTGGCTCATGTACTGCAACGAGTCGCGAACGACGAGCATCATTTCGCCGGTTGCCGACGAGTGAGCGTTGCGAGCGGTCGACAGATAAGCCGCCAGCTGCTCGGTGCTCCACGTCTGCGGACCGCTTGCCGGGCCGCGAAGATCAGGGGCCGTGAAGCCGTCGATCTCGCCGCCGGAGAGGAAGGCCTTCGACGAATTGTCGATGCCGTCCTGCGCCATGAACAGGTTGCGCGGGCTGTGGCAGGCGGCACAGTGGCCGGCGCCTTCAACGAGATACTTGCCGCGGTTGAACTGCTCGTCCTCGCCCTGCTCCGGCTTGAAGCCGGCCGCGTGGCTGGCGGCCAGCCAGTTCCAGGCGCGCAGGCCAAAGCGCATGTTGAACGGGAAGGAAAGCTTGGTTTCCTCCACCTTGTTCGAGACAGGCTCGACCTCGTGCATGAAGTAGTCGTAGAGCGCCACGACATCTTCTTCCGAGAGCTTGCGGTAGTTCTCGTACGGCATGGCCGGATAGAGATGCGTACCGTTGGGCGTCACGCCGTCGTAGAGAGCAGCGCGGAAATCGGCGAGCGTCCAGTTGCCGATGCCGGTGTCCTTGTCGGGCGTGATGTTGGTGGTCCAGATCGTGCCCATCGGGCTCTGGATAGCGCGGCCGCCGGCGAAAGGCTTGCCGCCTTCGCTGGTGTGGCAGGCCATGCAGTCCGATGCGCGCATGACATATTCACCCTGCCCCTTGACCGGCTTGAAGTCGGCGGCAAGCTGGGTGACCGGGCCGGTACGCTGTACCGGCACGAAGATGAAGGCGACCAAGGCGATGACACCAAGTACGACCAGCGTTCCGATGATGCGGAGAAAGGTTTTCATCTCTGTTCTCCTTATGCCAGCGGCCGCGGGTTGGGCAGGTAATCCTTGCGGATGTGATGCGCCGCCCAGTAGGCCAGGCCGCCGACCATGCCGGTCGGGTTGTACTGCGTGTTCTGCGGGAAGACGTTGGCGCCCATAACGAAGACGTTATGGCAATCCCAGGACTGCAGGTAACGATTGAGAACCGAGGTCTTCGGATCGTCGCCGGTCACCGTGCCGCCCGTGTTGTGGGTGGTCTGGTAAGGACGGACGTCGAACATCGCGCCTTCCTTCTTGAAACCTTCCTGCATCGTGGTCGGGTTCATCGACTTGGCGATCGGTTCCATCTTCGACTTCATGAACTGCGTCTGGCGGATTTCGTTTTCGTGCCAGTTATAGGTCATGCGCAGCATCGGACGGCCGTGACGGTCCTTGTAGGTCGGGTCGAGGTCGAGATAGTGACCGCGATAGGACATGACGGAGCCGTGGGCGCCGATGTTCATTGCATGGCCATACCACTCGCCGATGCCCTTCTTCCAACCAGCACCCCAGCTCGGCGTGCCTGCCGGCAGCGGCATGGTGTGGCCCGGCTGACCATTGGTCTGGCCGGCACGCCAGTAGGCGCCGCCCACAAAACCTTCCTTGGCGAAGTCGATATTGTCGATGCCGAAGTCGTCGATGCAGAAGCCGTTGGCGCCGGTACCGATGAACGGGTTGAATTCCTCGTCCTTGAAGAACAGCGTGTAGCCACCGGTGATCTGGTAGGCATAGTTACGGCCGACGACACCTTCATTGGTGTTCGGGTCGTAAGGCTGGCCGATGCCGGAGACGAGCATCAGGTGGACGTTGTTCAGTGCAAATGCGGTCAGGATGACGAGGTCGGCCGGCTGGAAGACCTCTTCGCCGGTCTTGTGGTCGAAATAGGTGACGCCGGTCGCGGTCTTGCCGTCTTCGGCCTTTTCGACGCGCAGCACTTCCGAATTGACGCGGTATTCGAAGTTCTTCTTGCGCTTGAGCGCGTCGATGATCGCCGTCTGCGGCGAGGACTTCGAATAGTTGTAGCAGCCGTAGCGCTCGCAGAAACCGCAATGGTTACACGGGCCCATCTGCATGTTGTATTCGTTGACGTAGTCCTTGGAGGCAATGCCGCCAGGGCTCGGGAACGGGTGATAGCCCGCGGCCTTCGCCGCATCGCGGAACTTCACGCCATCCCAGGTCGACGGCATGGCCGGCATCGGATAGTCGTTGGACCGCGGTGCCTCGAACGGGTTGCCACCCTCGACGATCTTGCCGTTGACGTTGCCGGCCTGGCCGGAAATGCCCGCAACCTTCTCGAAGCGATCGAAATGCGGCTCGAGCTCTTCATAGGTCATCGGATAGTCCTGGATCGTCATGTCCTCGGTCATGACGCCGGCGCCGAACTTCTCGGTCACGTAGGACTTCAGGCGGTATTCCGACTGCATCGGACGCCAGTTGAGACCGTTCCAGTGGGTGCCAGCGCCGCCGACGCCGGTGCCGAGCAGGAAGGTGCCGAGGCTGCGGTAAGGCAGCGCGGTCTCATCCAGCGAACGACGGATGGTGACCGTCGTGTTCGCCGGCTTTTCCATCATGCCGTAACGGATGCCGTATTTCAGCTCGTCGATCATGTTCGGGTACTGGAAGTCCGGAACGGTCGCCTGATCGTGACCGCGCTCCAGCGCCAGGACTTCGAGACCTTCATTGGCAAGCTCGATGCCCATGATCGCGCCCGTCCAGCCGAAGCCGACGAGAACGACGTCTTTTTTCTTTTCTGTGCGTGCCATGATCGTTAGCCCCTTTCGCCGGAGATCGAGACGGGGCCAAGCGGATACTTGACGTTATGCTTTCCGACCCACTCCTTGTAGGAGCCGCGCGCGCCCGGGAAGCCGATATACTTCCAGGCAGCCATGCCATGGTTGCCGCCATACATCGGGTCGGAGAAGTAGCCCTCCTTGGTGTTGGCGAGCAGGATCGAGAAGAACTCGCGCAATTCAGGCTTGATCTTCATCTCGTCCTTCTGGAGCGAGGTGAGCGCCTTGTCCTGCGTTGCCGCGTCAAGCTCGGCGAAGATCTTGCCGTGGGTGGTCTTGCACCATTCGTCGAACAGCGGGATCGCCTGCTGGTAAATCTGCAGCGGGTTGAGCGGGGTCTGCCAGCCGCGCAGCGGGCTCGCCGCCGGCTCATATGGGCCGACCATGTACCAGTCGGACGCCTTGCCGTAATCGCCGGCGAGCTGCTTGTCGATGAAAACGGGAACGCGCGTCTCGATCGCGCCGGGGCCATCGCCCTCCGACGGAATCAGTCTGGCGACCGCAGCCATGACGAAGGCCCACTCCGTGGGCTGAAGACAGTCCGGCTTGTATTCGGTGAGCGCGACGGGTTCGGGTTTCTGTTCGGCTTTCGCTCCAACGGCGATACCGGCAATAGCCGCAGTCGCCGCGGAAGCTTTCAGGAAGCTTCTGCGGGACGGCAGGCCCGGGAGGTCTCTCATGATTGGCTCCTTTGTGGCTGTGGGAGGCAGCCACCGAGTGTTGCTGAAGCGTCAATTCAGCGCAGGGCAATTTGACGCTAGCGCCGTACGCCCGCTTGCGTCAGGTGACAAGCACCCGGAAGTGAAAACTGGTTCCATTTTAGATGAAAGCGAGAACTATTTTGCACATGTGCAAACTTTCGCGCGATATTTCGCGCGTAAAATTCGACATTTCTGGAATTTTCTACTCAGGTATAATGAGATGACGAGGCGCGGCTGAACGCAAAACGCCCGCTCGAAACCGAGCGGGCGCTTGCTGTT
>NZ_DDHH01000033.1:43518-43854 GCF_002338015.1 Rhizobium sp. UBA1881 | reverse complement strand
CTGGGCGATATCGCCGACCAGGCCCGAAAACATGACGCTGACAGGAACGCAGAACTCACGCAATGCCGACAGGCACTCTTCTAGAACGGCGGCATTGGCATAATCGCCCCAGACGATCAGGACCTCATCGACCTCGGCTATGCCATTCTTCTGAAGTCGCTCTTGTAGCAGGCTTGGAGCCTCGTCGGCAGCGCGAAGGTGCATAGTATGCTTGATGGATAGCCCGCCCAGCGCAGCCTTGTGGATGAAAGGATCAACCGGCGTCGAGTCTGGGCATATTAGTAAGACGCGCCGGGTCGGGAAAGATGCATGGGCAACCGCGCGGTTCAGGTAGGA